>NZ_JBSFGK010000013.1:0-62487 GCF_053596495.1 Kitasatospora sp. NPDC001683 | reverse complement strand
TCCTTGACGCTGACGCCCTCGCCGCGGCCGATGTTGAGCACCAGCGCGGTCTCCCCGGCCGGGTCGGCGGCCAGCCGCTTGGCCCCGACGGTGTGCGGTCGGCCCGGACTCAGTTGGAGAAGTCCTGAGACATCCAGACGGTACCGCCGGCGTCCCGGTGGACAGCGATGCCGACGTGAGTGAACGAGGCGCTCAGGATGTTCTGCCGGTGGCCGTCGTTCGGCGGCTGCTCGTTCAGCATGTCCTGGGTCAGGGCCACCGCCTCGGCGGCGATGTCCTGCGCCCCGGTGCCGACCGGGCCGCCGTCGCCTATGTTCTCCCCGGCGGAGGTCCACTGGACGCCTGCGGCGCTCTCCCGGGCACCCAGTCCGCTCTCGTTCGGGCACTGGTGGGACAGGCCGCAGCCGGCGGCCATCACCTGGTTGTGGGCTTGGGCGCTGCTGGTCAGGCCCGCGCTGATGGTGTACGCCGGCAGGCCATGGGTGGCTCGGGCCTGGTTGATCAGAGCGAGTACTTGTTGGACGGCGTCCGAGCCGGCCGCGGTCGGGCTCGCGGAGGCCGTCGGCGTGGCCGACGGAGCGGCCGCGGAGGTGGAGGCAGCAGCGGGCGTCGACGTCGCGGTGGGGGCGGGGGCCGATGTGGCCGACGGCGACGAGGATGCCGACGGGTGCCAGGAGGTGTGGGAGGCCGGGACCGTAGGCGAAGCCGGGGGCGGCGCGGTGGAGGCATGGGCGGACACGGCGGTCGGCGCTGCAGAGGCCGTCGGTACGCCCGAGGCGGTGGGCGCGGCGAAGGCCCACGGGGAGCTCCCGCGGCCAGGGGCGCTGCCGGGAGCGTAGGCGTCGTGGCGCTGCGCCGGAACGGCGGCGGACGCCACGGGACTGTGGGGGTGATGGTGGGGGTGGCGGACGGAGGCGGCGGAGCTTGTGCTGGCGGTGATCAGCGGCATAGCCAGGCCGACGCCGACGAATCCGGCGGTGGTGGCCAGGCGCGGGACGCGGCTGCGGCGCGATCGACGGTGTCGGCCACGGCGGGAAGACAGCATGGGGGGACCCCTCGGCGACGCCTGCGAGGTGAGCTGTCGGGTTCGGGCCGCGAGGTAGCCCGGCCGCGTATGAGCGGCTTCACCCCTAGCCGCGTCCCGGCAGGCCCGTTGGACGGGCCGAGCGGACACGGCGACTTCCTGGGTCCCCCGCTCCTGCCCGACGCAGAGCTCGACGTCCTGCCGGCCGGTGGGCAGGACTCGGCGTCCCGACGACAGGGTCCGCAGATGCGAACGCCTGCACGCTAGGCAAGCCGAATCGGTGATCACAAGACATTGTCATTCACGTCACACAGGCCCGGCAGTTGACATCCGGTCAAAAGATTGCAAGTAAATAGATCTAAAGATAATCAAGTAGTTCATATATCAAAAAAATCGCCCTAACTATGACAATATGGCTACGGAGTCATAGGCGGAGGTAGTGGCTCTCACGGGTGTGCGCGACAGTCGCCGCCTGGTCGGGCACGGCAGCGGGGCCGCCGGGTGTCCAGCGACCCCGCGGCCCGGCCCGTGAGCGGGCGGGAATCAGGGGCGGAAGCCAGTCGGAGGTCGGGCCCGAGTCGAAGAATATGTCCGGCGGCCTTGAAGCGTTCCCGCCGCGGATCCGCGTGGAGGAGGTGCGGGCGATGACTGTCCGAATCTTCAACCACCAGGTGCCCAAAGGGAGTTCGTCATACCCAGGTTCGCTGTTCCGCCTTCGCTGCGCGCCTCCTGCTCGCCGTCTCCGGCCTCGCCGTGCTCGCGCTCGCCGCCACCGCCTGCGGGCCCGACACGGCCGCCGTCTCCGGCGGCAAGGCCCAGGCGACCGGTGACTCCTCTGGCGTCCGGATCGCCACCGTGAAGTCGGTGACGCTCGGACCGAGCGTCACCGGCTCCGCCGACCGGACCGTGTACAAGGACACCGCCAAGCCGTCCGTGGGCACCTGCGCCGACGCCTGCGCCGGGAAGTGGCCGCCGCTCACCTATAGACAGCCCTCTACGACCACCCGGACCTTGTGGTGCTCGACCACATCGAGCAGGGCAGCCGGACGACCCGCTCAGGATCGAGGGCACCCTCAAGGCCCTCGTCAGGGGAGTGCCGATCTCCGGCGTGGCTCCGGCTGCGACAACCTCTACCCGCCCTGTGGCTACCGTCCCTGGAGGGCCCGTCGCGTAGTGACGCGCCTGGGCAGAGACCCCGAGCCACGGTCTCGGTCGGCCTACCGACCGTCGGAGAAGTTGTGCACTCCCCACCAGCCGGTCTCGTCGTGGTAGATCCCGACACCGACCTCGGTGAACGAGGGGTTGGTCTGGGCCTTGTAGTGGCCCGGGCTGTGGCGCCACATCGACTGGAACTTCTCCGCCGCCTCCTGGGCGGTCATCGAGGCGTCGCTCCACCAGACGATGTTCTCGCCGATCCAGGTCCGGGAGCCGGTCACCAGGTACTGGGAGTTTGCGCTGCTGGAGTGGCCGAAGCCGTTGTCGCGCATGTGGTGGGCCCAGTTGCGGGCGTAGTCGCTCAGGTCGGACTTGAGAGTCAGGGGAGGGAGCCCGACCGTGGCGCGCTCGCCGTTGAGCAGTTGCAGGGACTCGGCCTCGGCGTCACTGACGGACTGGGAGGACGACCGTGGGCCCGGGAGCACCGGGTCCGGTCCGACCGGTCCGGAGGCGGGATCGGCGGGGACCTGCGCGGTGGCTGCGGGCTTCGGGGCCGGTGCGGCGGTGTTGGCTGCCGAGGGGTGTGCGGTTCGCGCGGGCGTCGGCACCGGCTTGGGGGTGGGCTTGAGGGGGGAGGGGGTGCTGGTGGGCGACGGGGTAGCCGAAGGGGACGGGGCCGCGGGAGCAGCGGGGGAGGTCGGCGTGGCGGTCGGAAGTATGGTGACCGGGGTTGCGTGGCCGGTTTCGGTCGGTGCGACCGTCGTGCTGATCGGGGCGTCGTGGCTGCCGGCCGTGTTCGACGTCGGGTCCGTCGTGGTGACCAGGGCGACGCCGGCGAAGGAGAGTCCGGCGGCGCCGATGACGGACAGGCCGATGGTGACTCGTCTCACGGTCCGGCTGTTGGTGCGGCGACCACGCTCCTTCCTGCGGCGACCGTCGGGGGATCGGCCGTCTCCGCTCACCGGGGGTATGTGCTGGGTCGGCTGGTCTTCGTGGGCCTGCATGTGTTGTTGCTCCGTGTGGTCCATGGAATGCCGGTGGGGTCCGGCAGTGAAGGAGAATCGAACGGAGCCTGGAGATAACGTTTTCCCGAAGCTGTGTTGAGTCCCGCCGGGAGCGGGCCACAGGTCGGCAGGCCGGAGCGGTGCACGGCGGCGTGCCCGGGGCGCACTGCCCCGGGCACGGTGTGCCCGGCCGTCGGTGTGGGGCCGGGGTCAGAGCCCGGCGTTCACGGTGGCACTGACGACGGCACCGTTGCCGACGTTCCACTTGTCGAGGATCTTTTGGTAGGTGCCGTTGCCGATCAGCTGGTCGAGGGCCCGGGACAGCACGTCGGACAGGTCCTGCCGGTCCCGGCCGACCACGATCCCGTAGAGGCTTGACTCCTGGTATTTGCCGACCAGTTGGAACATGCCTTTGTGGTTCGGCGCGGTGGTGTTGTAGGCGGCGGCGGGGTAGTCGTTGAGGTCGGCGGCGGCGGTTCCGGAGGAGACCTCGGCCACGGCCTGGGCGTCGGTGTCCGTGGAGTCGATCCGGAGCGGCTTGCCGGTTCTGCTGCAGGCGGCGGACTGGGCATTGGCGACTTTGATCTGGACGGAGTTGGTCTGTACGGCGATGGTGCGGCCGCACAGGCTGTCCAGGGTGGTGAGGCCCAGCGGGTTGCCCGCCTTGACCAGGATCGAGGTGCCGGTGAGGAAGTAGTCGACGAAGTCCACGCCCGGGTTGGTGACGTGGCCGGTGGCGTCCTTGCCCTGCTGGCGGTCGCGGGAGTCGATGACGGCCGACATCGCCAGATCGAGTTTCCCGGACTGGACGGCCGGGATGAGGTCCTTGAAGGGCATGTCGAGGATCTTGACGCGCAGGCCGAGGTAGGAGCCGAGGGCCGTGGCGAGATCCGGGTCGAGGCCGATGGGTGAGCCGCCAGGGTCCTTGAACTCGACCGGGACGTAGTTGAGGTAGGAGCCGATGCGCAGTTCGCCGGCGGTGCGGATCGACTGCGGCAACCGGGCCCGCAGGGCGGATGGCGAGTCGGATGGGGCCGGGGCGGAGGCGCAGCTGGTTGCCAGCAGGCCGCAGAGGACCGTGGCGGCCAGTGCTGCCCGGCCGACGGGTGTTCGGGGCATGGGTGAGTCCTGGGCGCGGGTGACGTGGGGTGATGGGTGGACACACTGCGGCGGTGGGCGGGGAGGTCCCGCCCACCGCCGAGTGGCGGGGTCAGCCGCGGGCGAGCCGGTCGGCCTGGTGGATCAGGTCCTCGGCCTGGCGGGCGAGGTTCCTGGCCGTTGCCGGAGTGAGTCGGCCGGATCCGGGGGCGGTGGTGTCGAGGAGGTCGCGTATCTGCCGGGCGAGGCGGTCGCGCTGTGCGCCGAGGGCGGCGAGCTTGGCTTCGGTGTCCTTGTAGCGGGTGTCGCCGGGGGTGTCGGAGGCTGCGGCCATGGTGGCGGCGGCGAGCGTGGCGGAGGCGAACTCTCCGACGCCCGCGTTGAGTTGCTTGAAGTCGGTGGCCAGCCGGCGGTAGTCGGCCTGGTCGGCAGTGCGCAGGCTTCTCGGGAGTGCGCAGGGGGAGAGGAACTCGGTCAGGACGCGGCCGTCGTGGGCGTACACGTCGTGCAGGCCGAGCAGGGCGAGCATGGTGGGGCGGATGTCGGTGTGGTCGGACCAGACGGCGCCGCTCGCGCCGAGGTGCTTGACGCCCGGGCCGGCCAGGCCGAGCCAGGTGGTGTTGATGTCGGGCGCGAAGTCGCCGTGGTTCCAGGCCTCCTCCGCGTTCAGGCCCACGCAGGGGGTCGCGCAGTTCGCGGCGCCGGCGACGGCGAGGTAGTTCGGGTCGAGGAAGTCGGTGAAGGTGGCGGTGCGCAGGGGGTCGCCGGTGACCATGTGGAGGATCTTCATCTCGGCGCGGTCGGCGAGTTGGTGGCTGATCGGTTCGGTGGTGCCGGTGAGCGGGTTGACCGCGGTCAGCTTGGAGACGGCACGTTCGAAGTCGCGGGTGGTGGCGGCGTCGGAGGCGGGGTTGCCGTCGAGGTAGAAGCTCGGGGCGGACTCGGACTTCAGCTGGAAGGGGGTGGTGAGGTGTTGCTGGGTGGCGAGCAGTCCGCGGACGTTGGCGTTGATCTCACCGATCTGCTGGTAGCTGCAGGGGGTGGTGACGCCGTCGCAGCCGGCCGGGCTGGACTTGCCGCCCACGAAGTGATCGTTCTCGTCGGAGGTGACGACGAAGAGGCTGTTGGCGGGGGTGATGCCGTCCTTGGCCAGGCGGCGGAAGAAGCCGTCGAAGGCCTGGTCGTAGGACTTGAGCTGGGCGACGTATCCGGCTTCGCCGGGGCCGAAGGCGGTGCCGCCGGGGTAGCGGTCGTGGGCGTCCGAGATGTAGCCGTAGGTGACGGGCACGCCGGCTTCCTGCATGCTGGCGAGGTAGCCGAGGGTGTTGTCGGCGGACATCGAGTCGAAGCCGGGGAAGCCCGGGTTGCCGGCCTTGTCCGCGACGGGGGCTCCGCCGATCGCGCGGACCGGGTGGTCGGGGGAGATCACGGCGTCGACGCTGTGGGCGCCGTAGAGCGCCTGGTACCCGTGGTAGCCGCCGGGTTCGTCGGGCAGCAGGTCCGGCCGCGCGGCGGGGGTGGTACAGCGCGCGGAGCCCTGCGCGCAGTGGACGCCGATGCCGACGATGTCGGCCTGGGCCCGGACCGGGTCGGCCTTGGCCTCGGCGGCCTCGGGGGAGTCAGGTCCGAAGACCTTGGCGACGTCGGAGGTGGTGTTCTCCAGCACGGTGTTGGCCACCGAGACCGCGCCGAAGTCGCAGCCCGCCCGCGTGTAGGCGGTCCAGGGGGCGGGGGTGTTCCGGCCGTCCGGGGTGACCATGGTCGGCGCGGTGTCGCTGGGGGTGGGGGTGGCCGGATCGGCGATGCCGTCGGTCCAGTAGGCGAAGGTGCGAGCGGAGGTGCTCGTCCCGTCAGACTTGTAGTACCGGAAGGAGTTGGACACCGGCTGCCCGTGATCGCCGCCGTACAGGCCGGTGAGCTGGGTGAGGATGTCGTTGCCGGTGTGCGCGATCAGCGGGGTGTGGTGGGAGGTGTCGACCGTCCCGTTGTGCTCCAGGAAGTCGAGCAGGTGTGGCATCTGCTCCAGGTCGGAGGGCACGTTCGGGTTGTCGCGGGTGAAGTGCACGTTGTCGAACGTCAGATAGATGACGTGGTCGACCCGGTTGTCTCCGGCCTGCATGACGCATCCGCTCTCGCGATGGCGGGCGTCGGGGTGCTCGCCGGCGGCGAAGGCCTGCGGGACGGCGAGCAGGCCTGCGCCGAGGGCCGCGGCTGCGGCCAGGGCGACGACGGTGGGGCGTCGGGTGCCCATGCTGACTCCTTGTCGGGCGGGGACGGGGGTTGGGGCGCGCGTGAACGGCAGCGCGCGGGCACGACGATGTGCGGGCATGGCGATGTGCAGGCACGACGATGTGCGGGCACGACGGCGCGCAGGAAGGACAGCGCACGGGGAACGGCGCGCGTCGACCGGATGACGGTCCGACGAAGTGAACGAAAGATTGCCACAGCCCGAACTCGCCGCAACAGTCTGTAGAACACAATCAGGTTGATATTTCATCTGCTGAGACGCGGTCCGGCCGGTATCGCGCGTAGACCATGCGCGTAGACGAGCCTTGACCTGCCAGGTTCACCGACCCTACGGTGCGGGGCAGCACGGAGCCGCCGCGCCGCTCGACGGGCGACTCGCGCCCCTCGTGGCGCGCGGCAGAAGGAGCCAACCCTCATGCGCAGAAGTACCTTGACGTCACCTGCCCGCGGCTTGGCCGCCCTTGCCGTCGGCGTGGTCGCCGGCGCGGTGGTGGCCGGCGGAGGACTCGCGTCGGCGGACGCCAAAGCCCCCAGGACCGACCGTCAGATCACGAACATGACCGACGAAGTGGCCGAGATCAAGGCGTACTACGGTGACACGGTCGACGCCAAGGGCGAGCACTGGCCGTCCCCCGACAGCAACTACGCCGTCCAGGTGCGCGGCATCGAGAACCAGGCCGAGAAGTACCTGGCCCAGCGCGCGAAGCACGACCACGGCGACCACAAGGCCATCGTCCTCGACGTGGACGACACCACGCTGTCCACGTACAACTACGAGCTGGAGACGACCTTCGTCTACAACCCCGTCAGCAACGCCCAGTACATCGCCACCAAGACCATGCCGGCCGTCTTCGGCATGAACGAACTGGCGACCCGGGCGCAGCAGCAGGGCTACACGGTCTTCTACATCACCGGCCGCCCCGAGGCCCAGCGCGCCGCCACGGCCGCCAACCTCGCGGCTGTCGGGTATCCCGCTGCGGACGAGTCGCACCTGTTCATGAAGGACAAGAGCGCACCCCCGCCCTACCTGAGCTGCGGCGCGAGCTGCTCCGTCGTGGAGTACAAGTCCGGTACCCGGGCCCACATCGAGAGCCTCGGCTACGACATCGTGGGCAACTTCGGGGACCAGCAGAGCGACCTGTCCGGCGGCCACGCCGACCGGACCTTCAAGCTGCCGAACCCGATGTACTACCTGCCGTAACCAGCCGGAACGTGCCGCCGCGCGGCCCGATGCCGCCGACCATGCGGAGGCATCGGGCCGCAGTGTGCGTCAGTGGCGGCTCAGCTGCTGGTGACGCTGATCTCGGAGGTCTGAGTTCCGTCGGAGAAGTCCACCACGAGCGAGGCGGGGCCGGGTTGCTTCACCTTCATCGTGTAGCCGGAGGCCGGCACCGCGGACACCAGGCAGACGACGCTCGGGTCCACCGCGACGGTCGCCGTACCGCCGGTGGCCTGGTACGTCCGCACCACGGCGTCCCGGGAGCAGGCGGACGGACCGCGGTCGGCCGCTGGGTGCTGGGAACGACCGGCGGTCGGTTCCACGCTGCCCGTCGAGACCGTCGGGGCGGTGGGTGCCGGCGCGGGCGTCGCCCGGTCGGACGGAGCAGCAGGGGCAGCGGAGGCAGCGGCGATCGGCGTCGGGGTGGCCGTCGCTGTCGTCGCCACGGGCGCGGGGGCCACCGTGACGACGGTGGTGGGGATCGAACGGGCGGCCGGAACACCGGCCGTGGCGGGACGGATCACCACACGCACCGTCAGGGCGACCGCGGTGACGCCGACGGCCGTGCACCCCAGCCAGATGAGCGGATAGCGCAATGCGGGCTTCATGGGGACATCCTGGCCCATCGGTTACGGTGTGCCGCATGACGTCCGTCCTCGTCGTCGAAGACGACCCGATCATTCGAACATCACTGGTCAACGCACTGACCGCGAGCGGCCACACGGTGCGCGGCGTCGCCGCCGGATTCAGCGCCCTGCAGGAGGTCACCCAGTCCCCGCCGGACGCGGTCGTGCTGGACCTCGGGCTTCCGGACCTGGACGGCGAGAACGTCCTGCGCATGATCCGCGGCCTGTCCCGTGTCCCGGTGCTGGTGGCCACCGCACGCGACGACGAGCGGGAGATCATCAGGATTCTAGAAGCCGGTGCCGACGACTACCTCGTCAAGCCCTTCTCCGGCGCCCAGTTGGCCGCCCGCCTGTCCGCCGTGCTGCGCCGCTGCGCACCGGTGGCGGTCGGGGCGGAAGCGGCGGCCAGGGCGCACGGGCCGCATTCCGCCGCCGCAGGCGGGGCGTTGGACGCGGCCGATGGGGAGCGCCCCCCGGTGGTCGTCGGCGAGCTGCGCGTCGACCCGCTCGCGCGCACCGCGCATCTGGCGGGGCAGGAGATACGGCTGACGCGCCGTGAGTTCGACCTGCTTTCCTTCCTGGTGGAGAACGCCGGGCGGGTGGTCTCCCGCAAGCGGATCCTCGCCGAGGTGTGGCGCCAGCCCTACGTGGACGAGCAGACCGTCGACGTCCATCTCTCCTGCCTGCGGCGCAAGCTCGGCGAGCGCGCCGTGAGGCCGC
Organism: Kitasatospora sp. NPDC001683; assembly: GCF_053596495.1. Taxonomy (NCBI): domain Bacteria; kingdom Bacillati; phylum Actinomycetota; class Actinomycetes; order Kitasatosporales; family Streptomycetaceae; genus Kitasatospora; species Kitasatospora sp. NPDC001683. The sequence goes on along the minus strand of NZ_JBSFGK010000013.1, from coordinate 53,394 downwards.
GCTATCTTCACACCGTTCACGGCGTCGGTGTGAAACTGGTCTCTCCGCTGTGAGAGTCACCCTGGCCATGGTCGCGCTGGCTGTGACCTCCATGGTGGCGCTGTCCTTCCTGATCCCGCTCGGTCTGTTGTTGAGCACCCAGGTGCACAGTCAGGCGACGCAGTCGGCGCAGCAACGCGCCGCAGTACTGGCGCCCGTTCTGGCGGTCTCCACCGATCCGGCGGCGGTGCGCCAGGTGGTGGCGGGCCTCGACGCGTCGGACCGGCTGTGCGTCCATCTGCCGGATGGCACCGCGATCGGCGTCGGCCATGCCTCCGAGCGGCAGCTGAGCGCGGCGGCGGCCGACCGCGAGTCGGCGGGCCGGAACGTGCCCGGCGGCTGGGACTATCTGCAGCCCGTGCTGCTGGGCGGCGACCGGGTCGCCGTGGTCGAGGCGTTCGTGCCGGAGGAGGATCTGGTCCGGGGCGTGGCCACCGGCTGGACGGTGATGTCCGTGCTGGCCGCGCTGCTGGTGGCCGGTTCGGTGCTGGTCGCCGACCGGCTCGGCTCCAGGATGGTGCGCTCCTCGCGCGGTCTGTCCCAGGCCGCGAACGCGCTCGGGGCGGGCGATCTGGACGTCCGGGTGGAGCCCGCCGGACCCAGGGAGCTCCACGAGGCGGGCTCGGCGTTCAACGCGATGGCCGAGCGGATCGTCCAACTGCTGGACAACGAACGGGAGCTGATCGCCGATCTGTCGCACCGGCTGAGGACACCGCTGACCGCGCTACACCTGGCCGACGAACAGGTCGGCGAGGTGCCCGGCGCGGAGCGGATGTCCACCGCGATCCGCCAGCTGGAGTCCGAAGTGGACTCCATCATCCGCACCGCCCGGACGCGGCCCGCCCGGCACCTGTCCGGGCAGCAGGACGGGGCGTCGGAGGCACGTCCCGCCCGGAGGGACGACGGAGGCTGCGAGGTCTCCGCAGTGGCGCGTCAACGGGTCGGTTTCTGGGCGGTGTTGGCGGCACAGCAGGACCGGGAGTGCGTCTTCACGGACACCGATGCCCCGACGCCCGTCGCCCTGTCGGCGGACGAACTCGGCGCGGTCGTGGACGCCCTCATCGGCAACGTCTTCCGACACACCGCCCGGGGGACGGCCCTGCGCGTCAGCGTCCGACCCACCGCGCGGGGCGCCTGCCTGGTGGTCGAGGACGACGGGGACGGGATCCCGCATCCGGACCTGGCCCTGTCCCGGGGTGCCAGCACGGGCGGATCCACCGGACTGGGCCTGGACATCGCCCGCCGCGCGGCCTCGTCGACCGGCGGAGAGCTGCGGATCCTGCGCGGTGCGTCGGGCGGCGCCCGGGTGGAGGTCGAGCTCGATCGTGCCACCGCGCAGGACCACCGGGCCGCCGACCCCGGGCTTCCGAGGCTGCGGTGGCGGCGACGCAGGGACGGGTGAGCAGAACCTTAGGGGTTCTTTAGGGTCCTCTGCGGGCCGCGATCCACGCGTTCGAACGTGTCTACGATCGGTGGCGTCGGCCCGCCTTCCCCGTGCGGCCGACGCGCTCCGTCGGCGGACGGGCGGTGAACTCCCCCACCCCGTCGCGTCCGCCGTGATCGAGCGCTCGCGGGCGCCCCTGCCGTGGCGATGCCACTGCGGGGCGCCCGCCCGGACGAGAAGGCAAGGACCGATCCTGACCATGTTTGCTGAAGCGGCGCCGCACCTGCTGTCCGCGCTCCACGCGGCGCCCGGGGTCGGGGCGGCCCCGATCCCCGGCTCACCGCTGGACGCGTACGAGAAGCAGCTGCCCTACGACCCGGGCGTCCACGAGATCGCCCGGCTGATGGCGCTGGTCTCCTATGTGCTCATGGTGGCCGCGGTCGTTCTCGGCGCGATGCTGCGCATGCGCTGGTTCCAGCGGATCGTCAACCGGCCCACGGTGTACGGCGCGCACATGACCGTCGCCCTCTCCGCCCTGATCTTCGGTGGGGTCCACGGGGTGACCTTCCGCTACCAGCCGGTCTGGGAGATCGGCGCGCACGAGCTCGTCGTACCGTTCGCCGGCGGCCTGCAGAGGATCCCGGTGGGCTTCGGCATCCTGGGCACCGAGCTCGGAATCGCGGTCGGGTGCTCGGTGTGGCTGCAGCGCCGCCTCGGGTACCGGCGCTGGCTGCGGTTCCACCAGCTCGGTTACGCGGCTTTCGCACTCGTCTGGTTGCACATCTTCACCGTGCATCCGGAGCCGCGCCACTTCGACCGGGTGGCGGTGACGGTCGCCGCCGGCGCGGGCACCTGCCTCTTCGTCTTCATGACCCGGGTGCTGCCGTCGGAGTCCAGGCTTCGAAGGGGTGCCTTCGGAAACGACCCGGGCGGCGCACGGTGATCGGGACGCCGGGGCCGGTCCGGCCTGCGCCGACGCCGGTCCACCCCGGGCCCGTCCGTCCGACTCGGCCCGAACTCGTGCCCGAGAGCGGGCCGGTGAAGGTCAGCGTGGACAACAGCCGCTGCCATGTCTACGGCATCTGCCAGCAGGAGGCCCCCGAGGTCTTTCGGATCTCGGAGAGCGGCTCCTTGCACTACACGGCGAACCTCCCGGCCCGGCTCGCCGCCCAGGCCCGCCAAGCGGCGCGGTGCTGCCCGATGCAGGCGGTCACCGTCCGGGGCAGTGCGCGCCCCGGTGCGGGGCGCCGCTCCGGCCGACGCGGCCCGAGCGCATCGTCCGGTGGTCAGCGGATCGTGGTCGCCGGTGGCGGCCTGGCCGGGCTCAGCGCGGCGGCCCGCATCCGCGAACGCGGCTTCGACGGTGAACTCGTGGTCGTGGGCGAGGAGTTGCACCGTCCGTACAGCAGGCCGCCGCTGTCGAAGCAGTTCCTCTCCGGCGAGCTGGACCGCGCGGACCTCGCGTTCCGGGCCGACGAGCCGCTGGACGCCCACCGGCTGCTCGGCACCCACCTGACCGGGCTCGACCCGGTGAACCGGTACGTGCTCCTCCGGGGCGGTGAACGACTGCGCTACGACGGACTGGTGATCGCCACCGGCGTCGACGCGAAGCGGCTGCCGGAGACCCCGGTCCCCAGCGAACGCATCCGCACCATACGGACGTTGGAGGACGCCGACGCCATCCGGACGGCCGTGTACGCGGCCCGCGCCCGCCGCGTGCTGATCCTCGGCGGCGGCTTCGTGGGCTGCGAACTGGCCTGCACGTTCCGGGAGATGGGCCTGGAGGTCACTCTCGTGGTGCACAGCGCGCCGCTGCTGCGGAGGGTGCTGGGCACCCGGCTCGGCCGGGTGGTCGGGCGCATCCAGGCGCGGGCCGGCGTCGACGTCCGGCTGAGCACCCGGATCACCGAGTGGACCGACACCGGTGACGGCCTGCGCCTGCGCCTGGACGACGGCGGGACGGTCGAGGCCGACTTCGCCGTCCTCGGCCTGGGCGGCGTGCCCCGGACGGACTGGCTGACCGGCAGCGGACTGGACGTCGCCGACGGAGTCCTGTGCAGCGCCGGCTGCCACGCCGTGGACCTGGCGGGACGGCCAGTCCCGAACATCGCGGCGGCGGGCGACGTCGCCCGCTGGCCCAACCTGCGCTTCGACGCCGTGCCCCGCCGGGTCGAACACCTCATCCACGCCGTCGAGATGGGCCAGCACGCCGCGGACTCGCTGCTGCTGGGGCCCGACCGCGCGGCGCCGTTCACCCCCGTCCCCAGGTTCTGGTCGGAGCAGCACGGCACCCGCCTACAGGCCGTCGGGCTCCCGGCGCTGGGCGAGCGGATCGAGGTCGTGGCGGGTTCGCTGCGCTCCGAGCGCTTCGTCGCCACCTACCACCGCGACACCCCGCTGGGCGAACAGACGGTGGCCGCGGTGGCGTTCGACATGCCGAGGGAGCTCCTGGACCACCGCGACCGCATCGGCACGATCCGTCCGCGGTCCTCCCCGCCAGCGCCGAGGGCGGCGGGCGGAAGGGGTTCGCGATGAACCATCGGGCACCTCGGCGCCGACGCCGGGCCGACCTGCCGCCGGGCGGGCCACTTCGGTTGCTGCTGGGTCTGCCGGCCCGGCTCGGCATCCGCCGACCGTTCATTCTCATCGCGACGGCCGCGGCCATGGGCCTGTACGCGCACGTCCTGCTCGCCGCGCCGCCCATGCCACCGAGCCGGGTACCCGTGCCCGCTGCCACCCCCCGATAGGAGGCCGGTGGACCCGCGGATGCGCGCCCATGCGCCACCCGCTCCGCTCCCGTGCCCTGCCAAGAGAGGAATCCCTTGCCTGTCACCACACAGCCGAACCGCCACCGCCGGCGCTTTCGGGGCCGTCGGTTCGCCGTGCTGAGCGTCTCGCTCGGCGGTGCGCTCGCCGTCGGCGCAGCCATGCTCGGTGTGTCCTACGCCGGCACCGTGCCCGACGCGGACGGCCCCGATGCGGACGGAGCCGAACCCAACGGCAACTGCACGCTCATCGTGCCGCGCGCCCCACTCACTGCCAAGGGCCTGGCCACCCCGTACCGGCTGACGGCCACCGATCCGCAGAAGGGCCCGTGCCACGAATCCCGTGTCGAACAGGCGGCGTTCGTCCAGGCCACGGTGATCGACCCGGCTACGGGGGCGGTCTCCGTGTACAACCCGCTCGTTATCGACAAGAACCGCAAGCCGGCCGTGCAGCCGGTCGTGCCCGCGCTGCCGCCCGGCGCGGTCGTGGGCATCTGGTTCGGCTTCAACGGACAGGTCCTCACGCTGCGGGGAGCGCAGCCCAAGTCCGACTGCGTCAACGGTCTGCCCGGGCAGCCGTTCGGCCAGTTCGCGTACTGCAACGCCCCGGCGTTTTTCACCGCCGCCGATGCGGCCCGGCGGGCGGGCATGCTGACCGTGCCACCGCTCGGCACCGCCCGGGACGGCCAACCCTGCCCGACCACACGCGACTTCGGCCTGGTGGACCAGGACCAGAGCGACAACGTGACCACCGAGTACCTGGTCGGCAGGCGCGGTGCAACCGCGCAGAAGACCGCCGCCAACTCCCATCGCCTGCAGGCCACCTCCCTGCTCAACGGTAGCGACAACCTGCTGCTGACCCGGTTCGTCGACCCGGCGCTCGGCTGCACCCCGTGGACCGTTCCCGATCTCGCCGACCCGGGCCACGCGGTCACCTCGCTGCCCCTCAACGAGCTCCAGGCGGCTGCACACCAGGCCTCTCCGGCGGCGATCATCCCCCTGAACGACCCCATGGTCCGCGATGGTGACCGGCCCAGCACGGCCAAGGCGGACCTCTACCGCGCGGGTGTGAACCAGCCCCGGGTGAGCCCGGCGGCGAGCGGCGACCCAGGGGAGTACTGCGCGAACCTGTCCACATTCGGCGCCGCACGCATCGAGCTCGACCGCCCGTTCACCGCCACGGCGCCCTCGCCGGTGGACGGCCAGAACCTCCACGACTTCCTGACGACGAGACTGGCGGCCTCACTCACCAGCCTCGGCTGCCCGCAGGCCGGCGCAGCCGGCCAGGCCGCAGCACCGCCCTCCGGGGCAGCGGCGACGAGCGGGCACCCGGCCAGCGACCCCGCCCCGGCGGCGAGCACAGCAGGAACGGGCACGGATGGATGACCTCTCCCGGCAGCCGCCCTGGCGGCCCCGTCCGACCCGGTGGGATGTCCCCCTGTCCTGCCGCGCCCGGTTGACCGGCGACGCCGACCGGCCGGGCGCGGCAAAGGAGAGACCGATGAAGGGAACGGACGACAGATGCTGACTGCGAGCGGGCCCGCGGTGCGGGCGTGGTCCGAGGACGACGAGACGACCACTCGGCTCCTCACCGAGGCGCTGCTCCTGGCCTACAACATCGTCGGGCGGGCCCTCGACGGGTGTCCGGGCACGGATGAGGCGGTGCGCGCCGCCGTGGCCCGGGCGGCGGTGGTCCGGGCGAGGAAGGCGCACGGTGGTCCCGACGCCCCGGCCCGGTTCCGCGTGCGGCTGATGGCGACTGCGGTGGACGAGGTCCGCCGGCACCGTCTGGCCGTCCGGGCGATGTCAGCGGCCCGGGGCGGTGGTGGGCCGGAGGAACCGGCCCGGCCCACCGTCGACTTCGTCGACCTGACGGTCGTACGCCTGGAGCTGGCCGGCGAACGGCGAGAGATCGCGGAGGCGACCCGGTGGCTCGGCGACACCAGGTGGAACGTGCTGGCCCTGTGGTGGCTGGAGGCCTGCGGCTTCCTGGACCGGCCCGAGCTGGCCGAAGCGCTGGACCTCTCGCGCCAGCAGGCGGCGGTACTGCTGGACCGGTTGACGGCCGGCCTCGCCGCCGCCCGCGTTGCGCAGCGGGCGGTGGCGGCCGTGCCCGGCTGCGGAGAGCTGAGGGCCCTGGTCGAGTCCTGGAGCGGCGTGCCGGACCCCGGCTGGCGCGAGCGGATCGCCGGCCACGCCTCCGGATGCGTGACCTGCTTCCGGCGCTCCGGTGCCCTGACGCCGGCCGACGACGTCCTCGGGGGACTGCCCCTGGTACCCCTGCCCGGTCTTCTCACGGCCGGGGCGTCGGTGGGCGCGCCGGCGGGCACAGGGCACCGCCGCAACCGCCGTTCGGGCAGGCGGCGGACGGTCACCGCGCTGACGACCCGCGTGTGGGTCTCGCTGTCGGTAGCAGGAGCGGTGACCGGCGTGTGTGTGCTCGCCGCCCTCTGCGGCGGCCCGGTGCAGGCACCGTCAGCCGTGCTGGTGGGCCCGGTCGACGCGATGGAGACGTCGGTGGCGCGTCCCACGCCGCCCGCGGAGCCCACCGCCGTTCCCATTGCCGGGCCCGCCCCGGTGGCCTCCGCCGCCGTTCCCGCAGGGGCGCAGAGCCCGTCCGGGGGCCCGTCGGTCACCTCGTCGCCCACGCCGTCCGCCACGTCGTCGGTCCGTCCGTCCCCGCGCCCCAGCACAGCCCCGGTGTCGCGCCCGCCCGCCGCACCCACGCCGTCGACGATCGGTCCCGACCCGGCCCAGGGGCCGGCCCACCAGGTGGTCACGATGATGAATGCCCAGCGCAGGGTCCTTGGGTGTGCTCCCCTCCGCACCGACGGCCGCCTCCAGTCCGCCGCCCAACGGCACGCCGACGACATGGCGGCCCGGCGCCACCTCGGCCGGGACGACTCCGGCGGTGCGGGGCCGAACCGGCGGATCGACGAGGCCGGCTACCCGTGGACGGCGGCGATGGAGGCCAACGCCCGCGGCCAACAGGACGCCGCTACGGTGATGTCGGACTTGACAGCCGATCCGAGCGCCCGAAGCCGCCTCCTCGACTGCGGCTTCACCGACATCGGGGTCGGCGTCCACCAGGGCGACGGCGGCCCGTGGTGGACGCTCGACCTCGGCACCGCGCGATGAGCCCAACGCACGACACGATGTCCGCCTCGACGCCGTCGGCGCGCTTACCTGCGCGCGATGAGGCCGTGCAAGTCCCGGGCACGACCGCTCTCGTGGCTCTCGGCCAGGACGAGGGTGGGGGTGGGCTGGATCGGGCCACGGCTTGTCGATCTCGCGTAGGGCGAGGCGCATGGGGCCCTCCTTTGAGCTCCCTGATACGGACATCGCGTTCCGCGTGGACGCGTGGGGACGAGGAGAGGCCGACAGGGTCCGTGCGGACGTTGGCGGTCCGTTCCACTGCCCGCGCCCCTGAGCCGTGCCCCGGCGGGCAGGCGGAGGCGGCAGCCAGCTGGGGCCGCGTGCCCATGAGAACAGTGTTTTGTTTCCACCAGTTTGACGAATTGTCACGACCAATGGACCGGCTGTCCGGTGCTGGTGGAACCTCTAGCCAGGTCCGGCTGTCCGACCCAGCGGGATGGCGGATCGCACAGTGGCTCTGGCCACCGGCCGGGCCTCTAGAGTCTTCACAACCGGATGCCGGCACCCCCGCACCAGGCGGGATCAGCGCCCCCTGGACGCCTTTCCCCACCCTCTCCGCCCTGGCCGCCATTCCCCCTGCCGCCAGGACCGTCGCAACGTCGCGCCCGGTCCGGAACGGCGCTGTCCGCGCACCACCGGAGGTACCCATGCACGCGCACGGCGAGCCCGAAAACGCCACACCCGACTCCGAGCCGGTCCACCCCGTCGATCAGGTACTGCCCGCACCACGGTTGGCGATCCTCGGTCTCCAGCACGTCGTCGTCATGTACGCAGGCGCCGTCGCCGTCCCGTTCATCGTGGGCAGCGCCCTCAAGCTCGACCTGCACACCATCGCCCTGCTGGTCAACGCCGACCTGCTGGTCGCCGGTATCGCGACGATCATCCAGGCGGTGGGCGTCTCCCGCGTCCTCGGTGTCCGGCTACCGGTGGTCGCCGGTGCAACCTTCACCGTGGTCAGTCCGATGATCACCATCGCGGCCGGGCACGGACTGCCGACGGTCTACGGCGCGATGCTCGTCTCCGGCGTGTTCGGCCTGCTCATCGCGAAACCGTTCGCCAAGATGATCAAGTTCTTCCCGCCGCTGGTGGCGGGCACGGTCATCGTGATCATCGGGCTCTCGCTGATCGGCCCGGGAGCGGGCATGATCGCCGGACACGACACCTCGGCCGCCGACTACGGGAAGCTGTCGCATCTCGCCCTCGGCTTCGGCGTGATCGCGCTGATCGTGCTGTTCAGTCGGCTGCTGCGCGGCTTCCTGGGCCAGCTCGCACCGTTGCTGGCGCTGGCCCTCGGCACGCTGGCCTCGATCCCGCTGCACCTGTTCGACCTGAGCGGGGTCCGCTCCGCGGGCTGGTTCGGCATCGCCTCGCCGTTCCACTTCGGCGCGCCCCGGTTCGACGCGGCGGCGATCGCCTCGATGTGCATCGTGCTGCTGGTGACCTACACCGAATCCACCGCGGACATGCTCGCGGTGGCCGAGATGACCGGCAAGGAGCTGACCGACGCGGACATCGCGCGCGGCCTCGCCACCGACGGCCTGTCCGCCGTACTCGGCGGTTGCATGAACTCCTTCCCCGACACCGCGTACGCGGAGAACGTCGGCCTGGTGCAGATGACGGGGGTGCGCAGCCGCTGGGTGGTCGCGGTGGCGGGCTGCTTCCTGCTGGTGATGGGCCTGGTGCCCAAAGTCGGCGCGCTGATCGCGGCCGTCCCCGAGCCGGTGGTCGGCGGCGCGGCCCTGGTGATGTTCGCGATGGTCACCGCGGTCGGCGTGCAGACGCTGAGGAAGGTCGAGTTCAACGGCAATCACAACCTGCTGATCGTCGCCGTCTCGCTCGGTGTCGGCCTGCTGCCGGCGGTCGCCACCGACCCGTACGGCAACGAGGTGTTCTTCCGGCACTGCCCCGCTTGGGCGCAGACCGTCTTCGGCAGCCCGATCACCCTGACGGTGATCCTCGCCTTCACCCTCAACCTGCTCTTCAACCACCTCAAGCTGCCGGCCCTCGGCTCCGCGGCGACCTCGGCCACTCCTCCCGCCGCCACGGAGGAGGACCTGGTGCAGGTTCCGGAGGGCTGTTCGGCGTCATGCGCGCGGCGGATCACCTTGTCATCGCACACCTACTTCTGGGAGTCCCCGTATCCCGGCGTCTCCGCAGCGCGTGGCGGACAGTGTGGATGCGGCCGTCGTTCACGGTGAACCCCTGCGGGTCCGGGGTCGTGCAAGCAACTCCTGGGGGGCAAGGGGTCGCAGGTTCAAATCCTGCCGTCCCGACTGTGAAGTCGCTTGTGAGAGCGGCTACTTGGGAAACCGGGTACCCGCTCTCACGCGTTTCCGGAGGGCGCGTGGTCGCAGGGTGGTCGCGTCCGGCGCTCTGACCTGGAGGTCTGCGGCTGAGGCGAGTGCGGGGCGATCGCATCACCTGATGGCACGTCAGGTGATCTCGCGAGGGAGGTCTGCGTGGTCGAGTGCGTCGGCGAGGGCGGTGACGGCTTCGCGGGCGGCTTGAAGGAGCAGGTGGCCGTAGATGTTGACGGTGGTGGCCAGGGTGGAGTGCCGCAGGGTCTTGGAGACGACGGCGAGTGGCACCTGAGAGCTGATCATGATGGTGGCGGCGGTGTGGCGCAGGTCGTGAAGGCCGATCTTGGGCAGGCCGATCTCGGCTGAGCGTTGGCGCAGGGTGTGCAGGAGGCGTTCGGGGTTGATGGGTTTGCCGTCGGGGCGGGTGAAGACCATGCCCTGGAGGCGGGGTTGGTCGGGGTGGGCGCTGCGGTGGCGGGCGGCTTGGCGGCGTAGTGCGGCGGTGACGCGCCGGGGGGCTGACCCAGTTGCGGCTGGCGCGGGTCTTGGGTGCTTGCAGGTGCAGGCGGGCGTTGTTCACCGAGGCCAGGGTCCAGCGCACGAACAGGACGCGTTGCTGGAAGTGGATGTCGGGCGAGTGCAGGCCCAGGACCTCGCCGCGGCGCATGCCGGTGCCGAGGATGACCTCGAAGATGTCGGCGTAGACGTCGTTGTAGGTCTCGGCGTTGTGGTGCAGGAATGCGGAGGCCTGTTGCGGGGTCCAGCACAGGCGCTCGGGTGCGGCAGGTCGCTTCAGCGCGGCGTGCGGGCGGGATTGCGGGCCAGCTGGTCGGCGCTGACAGCGGCGTTCATGGCGCTGGAGAGGATGGCGCAGCAGCGGTGGACCGTGGGGCGTCCGCGACCGGCGGCCAGTTGCCGGCGGGACCAGGCGAGGACGTGCCGGTCGCGCAGGCCGGTCAGGGGTAGTGGGCCGAAGGCCGGTATGAGGTCGTGGTGGACGTGGCGGTGATAGCCGGCGTAGGTGGTGGCCTTGAGGACCTCCTGCTTGGAGAGCAGCCACTCGGTCAGGTAGTCGGCGACGGTCAGAGCCTCGTCCACCGCGATGCCGGTGCGTTCGGCCTTCAGGAAGTCCTGCAGGGCGGTGAGGGCCGCGTTCTGGTCGGGGAAGCCGCCGCGGCGCCGGGTCTCGCGCTTGCCTGAGGTGGAGGGAAGGTCTACGGCGTAGGCCCAGCTGCCATGGTCTGGATGGGTTTTCAGCTTGGGGTAGCGGGCGCCGTACTGGCGGCCGTCGGTGTCACGGCAGCCGCAGCGCCGGTAGACGCGTCCGCGCTGAGGATCGGTCAGGTTCACGGGAATCGACTCCTTGTGTGATCGGGCTGGGCCCAGCTTCACGGCCGAGCAGCCTGGCGCGGCAGGGGGCGGATCATGGCGACGGGGAGGCGAAGCTGGCGACCATCTGGGCCCGTGAACCGGGATGATCCCCTTGGAAAGTGCACAAGGGGGCGGTAGCGACCATTCGGTAGTGATTATCGGAGGTACGAGAGTCGAATCCCGGGTGGCGAAGAGTGAGGGCGACACGCGGGAAGGCGGTGGCCTGAAGCCCGATTTCATGTTCGTTTGCATGCCGGACAGTTGACACCTGGACTGGCGACTGGGCCGCGGGATCTCCTCGTCCGGTGCCGTACCAGCCTGCAGGGCGGCGAAGTCGGGGTGGGCCGCCTCGACGGCCTCGGGTAGGACTGCGCTTCTCCTGCTCGGCGAGCACCCGGTAGATGCCGGGCGGCGAGGGGTTCTGCCCTTTGCACCGGCCGATGGGGATGACCAGGTTCGGGCGGACCTTCACGCACCCGGGTGTCGTCCCAGCTTGATCGAGGCGCGGTCGGTGACCGGCAGGTTCCCGGGCCGGGGAGGCGACCAGCTCAGGCGTGAACGGGCGCCACGGGAAGGCGGCGGTGGTGGCGACCACGGCACGCCCCGCACCGGAATGCCGACCGGCCGGGCGCGCCGTCGCGGCGTTCGGACAGGTGGCGCCCGAGTGGGTGACATCGAGGTGTCGCTGGCCGGGGCCGACGTGCCGGCAGGCCAAGTTGGCCTGGTCCGGTTGCTCCATGAGGCGGTTTGCGAAATGTCGGGAGGTGTGGTGGCGCTGAGGGTGTTGGTGCCGCGGCTCGGTGGCGGGGCAAGGAGGCGGGGGCGTAGCGCGGCGGTGGGGTTGCTGGCGGTGTTGTCGAGTATCGCGGTGGTGGCTCCGGCGTTGGGGGCGCCGCGTGTGGGTGGTTTGGTTCCGCAGACGCCTCTGCCGGGGGAGTGCATCCCCCAGTTCGCGACTCCGTTGCCGGTGTTCGGTCCGGCGGGGTCGACGCCTCGGGTCGATGCGGCGGCCCACAGGGATCTGTCCGTCGCGATGACGGAGACCGATCAGGAGGTGCTTCCGCAGGGCCGGCAGGACACCTGCGGCATGGGGGTGACGTTCGGCAAGACCCGGGTGTGGGCGTATGAGACCTCGGACACGACGAGTAAGCAGGTCCTGGGTCCGGCGCACTGGCCGGCGGTGACGCTCGAAGCCGAGAGGAGCACGCCGACGCGGGTCACCTACGAGAACAGGCTGCCGAGTTTCAATCCGTCGAATCCGTACGGCCCGGGGCTGGTGCAGGGTCTGGTGAAGGTCGATCAGACCGTTCACTGGGCCAATCCGTTGAAGACGCCGGGCGCCGGGATGCCCGTGAACTGCGATGAGCCGCAGAACGCGGACAATCCGTTGTGTCAGCCCTACACCGGTCCGCAGCCCGCCGCGGTGCACCTGCACGGGGCCGAGATCAGTGCCTGCTACGACGGCGGTCCGGACACGTGGTTCACGCCGAACGGCTTGAGGGGGTCGCAGTACTGTTCGGACGACAAGCCCGGTCCGAGTGAAGCCGTCTACACCTATCAGAACTCCCAGGACCCCGGGACACTGTGGTTCCACGACCACGTCCTCGGGGCGACCCGCAGCACCGTCTACGGCGGACTGGCGGGCTTCTACTTCCTCAGGGACCCGAAGGAGGAGCCCAAGGGCCTGCCGAGCGGTCCCTACGAGATCGAGATGGCTCTGCAGGACCGTGTCTTCGACACCAACAGTCAGCTGCTCGTCATCCCGCCGTCCAATCCGGACTACCACCCCTTCTGGGGTGTGCGCGAGTTCGGGGACGTCGCGACCGTGAACGGAGCGGCCTGGCCCTACCTCCAGGTGGAGCCGAGGCGCTACCGCTTCCGCCTTCTCAACGGCGCCAACGGGCGGCGCTTCGCCCTGCACTTCGGGGGCGCTCCCGTGTACCAGATCGGCGCCGACGACGCCTATCTGGACCGTCCCGTGCCGGTCAACGGCACGGCGTGCGCGGGAGGAGAATCCACGACCGAGTGCAGCGACCTGGACTTCATGCCCGGCGAGCGCGCCGACATCATCGTGGACTTCACGCAAATGGCCGGGAAGACGGTCACTGTGACCAACACGGGAACGCTCGACACACCCTTGCCGAACATCATGCAGATCCAGGTGACCAAGCCCCTGGCGGGCCGCGACGAGAGCTGCGATCCCGCTCATCCCGCCCCGGAGGAGTGCGTCTGCGCCCGCCCGGAACCCATGGTCCACCTGATCGGGCCGGACGGCAGGCCGCGCGTCAAGGTCGACAAGGTCAGGCAGTTCGTGCTCAACGAGCTCAACACCTCGAGCACGCAGCCGAGAGGGGGAAACATCGAGCAGTACGTCAACAACACCCTCTACGACGGACGCGAGTCCCCGTTCATCAGGCGGGAGTTCCCGAAGGACGGCATCAGTGAGCTGCCCCAGGTGGGATCGACCGAGGTGTGGCAGTTCATCAACGCCGAGGACCCGGCGCAGGCCTACCACCCGATGCACACGCACCTGGTGCAGTTCCAGATCGTCAGCCGCCAGAACATCGACTACGAGAAGTACATGAAGGCCTGGGACGGGTCCTTCCCGAGCTCCTGCAAGCCCACCGACGTCGACTTCTGCCCGGGCTACGGCCCGCCACTGTCGTACCGGAAGCCGAACGCCGATGGGGCGGTCGGAGGGAACCCGGCGGTCAGCCCGTTCCTCACGGGGGATCCGATGCCACCGGACCCGGGCGAATCCGGGTGGAAGGACACGGTCAAGGTGTTCCCCCACCAGGTGACCACGGTGATCGTGCGCTTCGCTCCGACCAGCGTCCCCGTCCACCGTTCCAGGCCCGGGCTCAACCTGTTCCCCTTCGATCCGACGGTCGGCCAGTACGTCTGGCACTGCCACGTCCTCGGCCACGAGGACAACGAGATGATGCGACCGTACCGAGTGGTCGGCGGTCGGAAACATGCCTGGGAAGACGAGAAGGCCAACGAACGGAAGAGCGGATAGCACAGGAAAAACGACGAGGGACCTTCCCCCAAGGCCGACTGGATTTCGTGGCTGTCCGTCAGCGTGGTTGACCAGACAGGATGTGAGGAGGACGGGAGGGCCCCGCGCGGACCGTCTGATCCCTCCGGCCGCTCCGCTATAGCCGGGTGCCAACGTGGGCGGTGGCCGGGAGAGGGAGCAAAGAAGGCTGACCATGGCAGACGGTGCGGCGGACCGGTCGGAAGGCTTCGGCGAGCGGCTGCTGGGGCTGCTGCTGGACAGGGCGCGGCTGATGCCGCCGCAGCTGATCGCCCCCCTGATCGCGGAAGAGGTGGCCAGGATCGGCGGCCGTGACGTCTCCATCCTGCTCCAGGACTACGCGCAAGAGCTGCTGGTGCCGCTGGCAGGCAGAAGGCAGCACGTCAGCCAGCCCGAACCGATTGACACCTCCGCCGCAGGCCAGGCCTTCCTGCGCGCGGACGCCGTCGAGGTGAAGCAGGCCCACGGCGTCCGGATGTACCTGCCGCTGATGGACGGCAGCGACCAGGTCTGCGTGATGGCCCTCACCCTGGACGCCGTCGACGACGACCGACGCCTGCTGCGCCGGCTCGCTGACATGCTGGTCACCAAGAACGCCCATACCGACCAGTTCTTCCAAGCCCGGCGCGGGAGCCGATGAGCGTGTCCGCGGAGATCCAGTGGAGCCTGCTGCCGCCGCTGACGATGTCCGTCCCGCAGGTCGAGCTGGCCGGCATCCTGGAGCCCGCCTACCGCGTCGCCGGCGACAGCTTCGACTACGCCCTCAACGGCAACATCCTGCACATGGCCGTGATCGACGCGATGGGCCTCGGCCTGGACGCCGCCACGATGGCGACCATCGCCATCGGCGCCTACCGGCATGCCCGGCGCGTGTTCATCAGCCTGGCCGAGAAGTACGCGTTCATGGACGACGCCGTCTCCCGGCAGTTCGGGCCCGACCACTTCGTCACGGCACAGCTGATGCACATCAACATCGCCACCGGTGCGCTGGAGCTGGTCAACGCGGTCATCCCGCGCCGCTGCTGATCCGTGATGGCCGGGTCGAGCGGCAGCTGGAGAGCGCGACGACGTTGCCCGTCGGCTTCGGCGGTGAGGAGCCCCGGTCAAAGAGCACGTGCTCCAGCCGGGCGACCGGGTGTTGTGCTACACCGACGGCATCATCGAGGAGCGAGTCGCAGGTGGGGAGCCGTTCGGGGAGGAACACCTCATCGCCTGCGTCAACCACCTCGCAGAAGAGGCGTCACGGGGCGTGCGAGCGGACCTGCGCCGGCTTTCGCACACGCTGAAGAGGGAACGAGGAGGGCGCACCAGCGACGACGCCACCCTCCTCATGATCGAGTGGCGCGGGGGCGCCGCCGACCACCTCGCCGAACTCGACTGAGGAGCTGGACCTGTCCTTCCGGGCTCGGGGTTGTCGAGCCAGGTGCCCGGCGAAAGCCCCTCAGCGGCCGTGTGGGTGCCGAGGGACCTTCGGATGGCCCTCGCGCTCGAAGAGGGCCTCCAGGCAGCCAGGACCTGCTGGGGGCGGCTACCGGATCGGAGTGGGCTGCGCGCGAGCCGCCGTCGGTCAGGGCGCTTCGGGTACGGCCGGGGATCAACCCGAGCAGCCGGCTACCACGGTTGGGCTACCGCGGCAGTTGGTGGGACTGTTTCGACCGCCAGGTGCTCCAGGCCGTCTTTGCGGGCCGCGTCGTCCGGTCCGCAACGCTGTCCTCCAGGCGGTCGGGTCCGGGCTGGCGATGCCGGGACAGTAGACGGGCTCGAGGGTTTCGGTGTCAGCGAGCACCCGGTAGGGCTGCGCCGATCAGGTGTGCCCGGCGGGATCTCACGGAGCGCCACCGTAGGCCCGGAGTGAACCGGGCGGCCGTGTTCGACCGGACGGGCGAAACCGCCATCCGTGCCGCGTCGCCCCGCGGCTGTCCTCGGTGCAACGCGCCCGTGATCGACCCGACCCACATATCCCGAATTTGACGGATTGCCGCTTTTATGCTGCCGGTGGCCGCCGATGGTGCCGTTCGGTGCGGTGTCGTCCCTGCGCTCCGATGTGGGGGGTGGCGGTTTTCGCCTACGAGGAGAGGTGCCTCCACGATGACCGGTGACGCTCGCAGGCTCGTTGATCCCGGCGGGGATACGGCGTGCAGACGCGGATCGCGGTTCCCTGTCGATCAACTGACGATCCATCAACAAGGCGACTTGTCGCCGGTTCCGGCTGCGGCCGACCCGGCGGAGTCCAGGTGGCGACGGGGTGGGCGGCGCATCGGGGTGACCGCGGTGGTGTGCGCGCTGCTGACCGGTGCGGCGGTACTGCCGGCCACGGCCGCGCCGGTGGCCGCCCGCCACACGGGTGGTGAGCGGGCGGCAGCACCGGTGAGCCGAACCTTCAACTTCACCGGCGCGCCGGAGTCGTACATGGTGCCGGCCGGGGTGGTGGTGACGATCACCGCGGACGGTGCGGGCGGCGCCGACCTGGCCGGCAGCTGCTCTCCTGGCGGGACTGGGGGGAGGGGGGCGCGGGTTGTCACCACGCTGCCGGTCACCACCGCATCGACCACCTACACCGTCAAGGTCGGAGGCTCCGGGGGTAAGGGCTGCACTCTGGACAATGTCGGCGGGTTCAACGGCGGCGGTACAGGCGGCCCTGGAACACTCTATGCGGTCGGCGGGGGCGGCGGGGGCGGGGCATCCAGCGTCGGAGTGGACGGCACGCTGCTGGTCGTCGCGGGCGGTGGCGGCGGTGCGGGTGGCAATCGCTTCAATTCCGGCGTCTCCTCCTCCGGAAACGGCGGTAACGGAGGGCTTCCGAACGGCACCGACGGCGCCCAGGGTCAGTACAGCGCTGCTGCGCCGGGTGGAGGCGGGCAGGGCGGCAGTACCAGCGGCCGCTTCCCAGGGGCGGGAGGCGCGGGCGGCAGTAGCGTGGGCTGCAACGGCGGGTCCGGCGGGAGCGGAGGCGGTTTCTCCGGTGCCGCAGTGGGGACCGGTGGAGCCGGGGGAGAAGGCACCGATGGCGGTTTTTGCGGCGTTCAAGGGTCCGGAGGGGGTGGTGGCGGCGGATACTTCGCAGGCGGCGGTGGTGGGGCCGCCGGTGGCCTGGGGTCGAGCTCGGCGAGTGGCGGTGGCGGTGGGGGTGGCAGCAGCTTCGCCACCGCCTCGGGCACGGGGACGAGTTTCACCGCTTCCCCGGTCGGCGCGACCAACTCCAACGGCCGGGTGACCATCGAGTACACGTCGGTGGCGGCGACGGTCACGGCGATTGCGGGGACCCCGCAGTCCACGCGGGTGAACACCGCTTTCCCCACTGCTCTGGTCGCCAGGGTCACCGACAAGGCCGGCGGTCCCGTCCCCGGGGTGCGGATGGCCTTCACCGCGCCGACTGCGGGCCCGTCGGGGACGTTCCCCGGTGGGGCCATGTCCGTCATCGTGACTGCCAACGCGAGTGGCGTGGCCACCGCACCCGCCTTCACCGCCAACGGCACACCCGGCTCCTACACCGTCACCGCCGGCCTGCCCGACGACCCCGCCGTCCCTCCGGCGTCCTTCGACCTGACCAACACCGCCCCGTCGTTGACGATCAGCAAGCACCACGCGGGGGACTTCACCCGGGGCCGGCAGGGCACGTACACGATCACCGTGGGAAACAACGGGGATGCGCCGACCAGTGGCACCCCGGTGACCGTGGGGGACACTCTCCCGCCGGGGTCGGGGCTGACCGCAGCCGGCATCAGCGGTCCGGGGTGGGCATGTGACCTGAGCACGGTGAGCTGCACCCGCAGCGACGTGCTGGCGGCCGACGGCACCTATCCGGATATCAGCCTGACGGTCGACGTCTCACCGACCGCCCCCGCGCAGGTGACCAACACGGCCACCGCCAGCGGAGGTGGCGGAGGCACCGCCACCGCCACCGACCCCACCACCATCAGCCCCGCACCGTCGTCGCTGACGATCAGCAAGACCCACTCCGGGAAGTTCACGCCGGGCCAGGGAGGCGTCTACACGATCACCGTGGGAAACAACGGGAGTGGGCCGACCCGCGGCATCCCGGTGATCATGAAGGACACGCTTCCGACGGGGCTGACCGCAGCCGGTATCAGCGGCGAGGGCTGGACGTGCGACCTGAGCGCGGTGACCTGCACGCGCAGTGACCCGCTGGCGGCCGGGGCCAGCTACCCGCCCATCACGCTGACGGTCAACGTCTCACCGCAGGCTCCCCGCGAGCTCGTCAACACCGCCACGGTCACCGGAGGCGGCGACGGCACCGCCACCGCCGTCGACCGCGTCATCCGCGGCACCGCCCCGCCGTCGCTGACCATCAGCAAAACCCACACCGGAGACTTCACCCCGGGCAGAAGCGGCATCTACACGATCACCGTGGGCAACGACGGGAGCGGGCCGACCGACGGCACCGCGGTGATCATGAAGGACGCGCTCCCGACGGGGCTGACCGCGGCCGGTATCAGCGGCGAGGGCTGGACGTGCGTCCTGAGGACTCTGACCTGCACGCGCAGTGACCCGCTGGCCGCCGGGGCCAGCTACCCGTCGATCACGCTGACGGTCAAGGTCTCCTGCCGCGTCCCCCACGAGGTCACCAACACCGCCACAGCCACCGGAGGCGGCGACACCACCACGCACACCGCCACCGACCCCACCACTATCAAGCACCACGAACACGACGAAGACTGCGAGCACTGCGACAACGAGTACCGCTCCACCGACCACAAGAAAGAGCCCGCGGGCGCGTAAGCAGGTACCCGGCCTGACAGGAAGTTGACAGGAAGTGCGGCGGCGGCCCACCAGCCCGGTGGCCGCCGCCGTGGCGTCCACACCGTCACCGTGCCCTGGGGCGTTCTGGGGCTCGTCCCAGGGCATCACCGGCGAGGCCTTGCCGGGTTGCTTCCAGGCGACGCACGGGACGACCACCAGTCCACGTCCATCGAACTCGGCAAGGTCACATGCCACTCATGACACGCGGACGCTGGCGTCCCATCACATCTCCCCAGTTGAAAACCCATGAGCCCTGCGCCCGGGCACGCTCCCGACCGACGCCACCGCGGCCACCAGTGCCGATGACTTTTCGAGTGGTGGAGGCTGTCCTCGTTACGACGCGCCGCGGTCAGCCGCGCATGTCCAGGATTTGACGGATTGCGGCTTTTATGCTTCCGGGTGACCGCCGATGGTGCCGTCCGGTGCGGTGTCGTCCCTTCGCTCCGATGTGGAGGGTGGCGGGTTTCGCCTACGAGGAGAGGTGCCTCCACGATGACCGGTGACGCTCGCAGACCCGTTGATCCCGGCGGTGAACCGGCACGCAGACGTGGATCACGGCTCTTCCCCCGTCCGCTGACGGCCTCTCATCGGGCTGGCTCGTCGTCGGTGGCGGCTGCGGACGGCCCGGCGGCGTCCGGGCGACGACGGGGTGGGCGGCGCATCGGGGTGACCGCGGCGGTGTGCGCGCTGCTGACCGGTGCGGCGGTGCTGCCGGCCACGGCCGCACCGGTGGCCGCCCGCCACACGGGTGGTGTGCGGGCGGCAGCACTGGTGAGTCGAACCTTCGACTACACCGGCGCCTCCGAGTCGTACACGGTGCCGGTCGGGGCAGTGGTGACCATCACCGCGGACGGCGCCGGCGGCGGCGACCTGACCGGCTGTTCGGTCTTTTTCGGCAACCCTGGGGGGACCGGGGGCCGGGTGGTCACCACGCTCCCGGTGGCGACCGTGTCGACCACCTACACCATCAACGTCGGAGGTGCCGGCGGCAAGGACTGCGGCAGTACGGCGGCAGGCGGGTACAACGGCGGTGGCGCGGGCGGAAAAGACGTGGGCGATCGTGACAGTGGCGCGGGTGGGGGTGGGGCGTCCAGCGTCAGCGTGAACGGTGGGCTGCTGGTCGTCGGGGGCGGTGGCGGCGGTGCCGGCAACGGCTCGGGCTTCACGGTTCCGCCCTTGTCCGGGGGGCGCGGTGGTGACGGGGGGCGCGACGCGACCGACGGCAGCGTAGGCGTGTCCGTTCCCCTTCTCAGTGCGCCGGGGGAAGGCGGAGGAGGCGCCAGCACCCCCCGCGGGACCGCCGGGGCGGGGGGCGCGGGCGGGCAATACCCCGCAGCTCAGTGCAGGGGTGTGGCCGGCGCGACGGGAAGCAGCTTCGCCGGTGCCGCGGTAGGCAACGGCGGCGCCGGGGGCCAGGGCGCACCGAACGATTTTCCTGACATCTGTGTGGGCGGCTCGGGCGGTGGCGGTGGCGGCGGCGGGTACTTCGGTGGCGGCGGGGGCGGGGGCTCCGCCGAACCCATCAACCACTTCGGGGAGTTCCCCCTTGTGGGGGCCGCCGGTGGGGGCGGCGGTGGAGGCGGGAGCAGCTTCGCCACGCCGTCGGGCAGCGGCACCAGCTTCGTCGCGTCCCCGATCGGTACGGCCAACAACAACGGCCAGGTGACCATTTCCTACAGGGTTCTCTCCATCCCGGTGTTGACGATCAGCAAGCGCCACACCGGGAACTTCACCCAGCGTCAGCAGGGCACGTACACGATCGCCGTGGGAAACGACGGGAGCGGGCCTACCGACGGCAGCACGGTGACCATGAAGGACACACTCCCCTCCGGGCTGACCGCGGCCGGCATCAGCGGCCCGGGGTGGTCCTGTGACCTGAGCACAGTGACCTGTAACCGTCGCGACGTGCTGGTGGCCGGTGCCGCCTATCCGGACATCAGCCTGACGGTCGACGTCTCACCGACCGCCCCCGCGCAGGTGACCAACACGGCCACCGCCAGCGGTGGCGGTGACGGCACCGCCACCGCCACCGACCCCACCACGGTCATCCCCGCCGTGCCGTCGCTGACGATCAGCAAGGCCCACTCGGGGAACTTCATCCAGGGCCGGCAGGGCACGTACACGATCACCGTGGGAAACAACGGGAACGGGCCCACCAATGGCACCCCGGTGATCATGAAGGACACGCTCCCGTCGGCGATGACCGCGGCCGGTATCAGCGGCGACGGCTGGGCCTGTGACCTGAGCACCGTGACCTGTAACCGTCGCGACGTGCTGGTGGCCGGTGCCGCCTATCCGGATATCAGCCTGACGGTCGACGTCTCACCGACCGCCCCCGCGCAGGTGACCAACACGGCCACCGCCAGCGGTGGCGGTGACGGCACCGCCACCGCCACCGACCCCACCACCATCAACCCCGCCGGGCCGTCGCTGACGATCAGCAAGACCCACTCCGGGAAGTTCACCCCGAACCAGGGAGGCGTCTACACGATCACCGTGGGAAACAACGGGACCGCGCCGACCCGCGGTACCCCGGTGATCGTGAAGGACACGCTCCCGGCGGGGCTGACCGCGGCCGGTATCAGCGGCTCGAACTGGACGTGCGACCTGAGCGCGGTGACCTGCACGCGCAGTGACCCGCTGGCCGCCGGGGCCAGCTACCCGCCCATCACGCTGACGGTCAACGTCTCACCGCAGGCCCCCCGCGAGCTCGTCAACACCGCCACGGTCACCGGAGGCGGCGACGGCACCGCCACCGCCGTCGACCGCGTCATCCGCGGCACCGCCCCGCCGTCGCTGACCATCAGCAAAACCCACACCGGGAACTTCACCCCGGGCCAGCAGGGCACGTACACGATCACCGTGGGCAACGACGGGAGCGGCCCCACCGATGGCAGTACGGTCACCATGCGGGACACGCTTCCGTCGGGGCTGACCGCGGCCGGCATCAGTGGTGACGGCTGGGCCTGTGACCTGAGCACGGTGACCTGCACGCGCAGCGACCCGCTGGCCGCCGGGGCCAGCTACCCGTCGATCACGCTGACGGTCAAGGTCTCCTGCCGCGTCCCCCACGAGGTCACCAACACCGCCACAGCCACCGGAGGCGGCGACACCATCACCCACACCGCCACCGATCCCACCACCATCAAGCGCGACAGAGAGGACGAGGGCGAGCGCTGCCACGACGAGCATCGCGTTGTCGCCTAGACCGCCGGTAGAGACGCCACGTTCTGGCCCCGCCGCGTGAGCGGCGGGGCCCTCGGAACCACCCTGGCCACCGCCACCCGCACCAGCAACCAGCCGCACCTGTCCGACCAATGGGCCGCCGACCTGCGCAAGGCAGGCGCCGAACTGCTGTCCGAGGAACCGCCGGTCGGGATGGGCACGAGGCCCTACATCCCCCGCGGGTACCAGGTGCTGGCGGGCATCCTGCGGAACGGGAACTACGACCCGCACTTCCTCAACCCGATCGCCGAGCACGTCGTCCAGCTCGATGCCAAGGACACCAACCGGACGAGGCCGTTCTGGCCCGACTTCGGGGGCGACGAACGGGGAATCTTCAACATCGTCGGCCAGGACGGTGCAGCGGGCTATCAGCCGATTACGGGAATCCTGGAAGCACTGGGCCACAGCCCGGAGGCGGCCACCAAGTTCTTCCACGACCAGCCCACGGCCTACAACACCGACGGCACGGTCAACCCGAACGGAAAGCCCAGGCCCGCCGACTACCTCCACTACCTCGCACACGACAAGGAGTTCAAGCCGGACACCCTCTCCTACGACAAGGACGCGCAGGCGAAGTCCCAGGCCAGTGGACCGCTCGCGTTCGGGCACGCGCTGGAGGCGGCCACCAGCGGTCACCCGTACGACGAGACGCCCAACCCGCCGCTCCAGCACCGCGCCGACCAGGCCGAGGTCATGACCAAGGTGATGGACGAGTTCGGCCACACCACGGCCGGCGGCAGCCTGGCCCGGATCACCGGCAAGGACGCCCCGCTCGCCGCGCTGCGCCCCAGTCTCGGACACCTGGTCGCCGACTACATGGGCGACGTCCAGCACTCCTTCTCGAAGTTCGACAACACCCTGCCGGTGAACGGAGCACTCGCCAACCTCGACCCCTCCCACGTCCGCGCCGTCCTCAACCAGCTCGGCCGCGATCCGGAGGCGTACGGCAGCGTCATCAACGCCCAGCAGGCGTACACCACCGCGCTCATCCACAGGGAGTTCGCGGGAGGAGAGACCAACGCCGCGAAACTCGCCCTCCCGATCGACAACGCGGCGAGCTCAGGCGGTGCCATCGCATTCCACCTGTTCACCGACGCGGCGAGCGGCCGCGACAGCGTGGTCCACCGCGACCCGGCCGACGGCGGCTACCGGCTGGCGACCGCGGAGCCTCATGCCGAACCGGTGCCGGGGTTGCCGCTGAGCACGTTCGGCGCACCGCGGCTCGCCGTCGCCGAGGCGGTCGCTCGTCTGGACCTCGGTGGCCTGCCGTTCGTGTTCTTCACCGACGCCGCCACCGGCCGCGGCAACGTGCTGTACCACCGCTACGACGGCCACTACGGCCTCATCACTCCCGTGCTGTAGGGGGCGCGGGCCTGCCCGGCGGCTGTGGGGGTTCGACCGGGTGAAGTGCGGAGCCGGGGACGGTGTGGGGCCGTCCCCGGTTTTCGCGTTCTCGGGTGCGCGTGGTGGCGAACTCGGCTGCTGGGGTTGCCCGGTGAGATACGGCTGCACGGCGCCATCTGCCCTGCCGACAGGGCCGCGGAGTGCGGCCGAGGCGTCGGGTCCACCGCCCTTGACGGCGCTTTGACTTGCTCACCCTTCGGGTGGTGACGCGGTGCCCAAGGCTCAGGCGGTCTCCAGACCGCGATCCTTCGCGTGGGCGGGTGGGCTGGGGGTTGGCGAGGTCATGTCCTGGAGGCCGATGACGGACAGGATGCGGAGTTTGTCGGCGGCTTCGCTGTCGGGGGCGGCGGTGAAGACGATGAGGCGCAGGTCTGCGCCGTGGAGGGAGAGAACGTCGCAGTCGAGTTCGATCGCGCCGACCTGGGGGTGGTCGATGGTCTTGCGTCCGCTGGCGTGGTGCGCGACGGCGGAGCCGTCCCACAGCCGGGCGAAGTCGGTGTTCGACCGGCGCAGGTCGCTGATCATGGCGGCCAGTTGGCGGTCGGCCGGGTAGCGGGAGGCGACGTCGCGCAGGTCGGCGACCAGGGAGGCCCGGTGGTCTTCCGGCGAGGGGTGCCGGACCCTGCCGGGGTCGTTGTGGAAGGTGCGCCAGACCAGGTTCGTCTCGCGGCCGGCACGGCGCCGTGTCTCGCCGTGCAGGGCCGCCCACAGGTCGTTGTGCTCCAGCAGGGTCCAGGTCGCGTCGAAGACCGCGATCGGCACGTCGGCCAAGCGGCTGAGCAGCCGCTGCACGCTGGGGCCGATCAGCTGGGGGACGGTCCCGTCGAGCTCGGCGGCGTGGCCGGCGAGCCGGCACGCCAGCGTGAACTCGGCGTCGGTCAGGCGCAGGGCGCGGGACAGCGCCCGCAGGACGTCCGCGCTGGGGTGAGCGCGGCCCTGTTCGAGGCGTTTGACGTAGTCGGGCGAAACACCGGCCAGCCACCCCACCTCTTCGCGCCGCAACCCCGGGGTGCGGCGGACTCCCCGGGCGAAGGGAGAGCCGACGTCCTCCGGGCGGACCCTGGCACGCCAGGAGCGCAGCATCGTCGCCAGATCCGGTCCCTCAGTCACGGCTGCATTCTCGGTGATCATGACCGGATTGTCGACGCGCCGCCCGGCTCCTTGCGTGGCCCAACCTGGGCCACCCTGCCCCGGCTCCCGCGGGCCAGACTCGATCTGGCGCCGGGAAAAAAGCCCGAGGGACCGGAACCTTCCGCGACCGCGACGGCGACCTGCCCCGGCAGCCGACCCCCTCCATCACCTGCGCCCCCTCGATCCTGAAAGGTTCTGTCATGTCCTCCTTCCTCGTCATCGGCGCCACCGGCAACGTCGGCAGCGCCCTGGTCAACCAGCTCCACGAGCAGGGCCACCACGTGCGGGCCCTGGTCCGCAGTGCCTCGCGCGCCGAACTTCTCCCGGCCGGCATCGACATCGCCGTCGGCGACCTGGACGACGCCGAGAGCCTGACCGGGGCCGCCCGCGACGTCGACGGCGTCTTCTTCATGCAGCTCGCCCCGCTGCCCGCACAGGCCGAGAACATGATCAAGGCCGCCCGCACCGCCGGAGTCCACAAGCTCGTGGTGCTGTCCTCCGTCGGCACCGTCCTGGAACCGCTGCCCGTGATCGGAGCCAGGATCGCCGCCCGCGACCAGATCCTCCGCGACTCCGGGCTCGACGTCACCTACCTGCGCGCCAACGCCCTGATGTCGAACGCGACGTGGTGGCTGCCCACCATCCGCGACGAAGGCCGCGTCTACGACGCGAGCGACCCCGGCAAGACCGTGCCCGTCGACCCCTTCGACATCGCCCGCGTCGCCGCCGTCGCCCTCACCCAGGACAACCACGCCGGTTGCGCCTACATCCTGAACGGCCCCCAGGCACTCACCGCCCGCGAGCAGGTGGAGATCCTCGCCGATGTCCTGGGACGGCCCGTCGAGTTCGTTCCGGTCACCCCCGAGCAGTTCGCCCGGCAGAGCATCGAGCAGGGCACCCCGCCCGAGATGGCCGTCGCCGTGCAGAACCTCAACGAACTCTTCCGCGCCGGACGCGCCGGAGTCGTCAGTGACGACATCACCAACCTCACCGGCATCGCCCCGCGGACCTTCCGCCAGTGGTGCGAGGAACACGCAGGCGAATTCCACTAAGACGCCGCGATGGATGGGGGCGGCAATGACCAGCTGCTGTCCAAGTTTCGGCGAAGCGACAAGCATCGACGCCATAGGCAGGGAGATCAGGCGCACCGAGCAGCCGGAATGTTCCCCAGCGCACCGATCACCAGGGCGCGACGACCTCCGGTCGCCCTGCCCTCAACACGCCGCTGCCCGTTGCCCGGACTCCTCACTGCATTGCGCAGTGGACGAGCTGAGGCGACCAGATCCTTGGTGAATTCCGACCATCCTCATCACCCTCGATGTGGTGGGCGGGTCAGTCGTGCGGGACGACAGCGACCGGTGACTGGGCGTGGTGGATTGCGGCGTGGGCGACCGGCCCGAGCCGCATGCCGACGTGGTGGTGCGGGCGGCGCCGGCGGCCCACCACGAGGAGGTCCGCGTCGGCGGCCGCGTCGATTAGTGCTGCGGCGCCGCTGCCGATCCGGCTGTCCTGGATCACCGCGACCTCGGGGTACTTCTCCCGCCAGCCGGTCATCGCCAATGTGAGGAGTTCGTCCTCGATCGCCCGGAACTGCTCGGCCTCGGGCTGCGGGGGCACCCACCCGGCGTAGCCCCACACGGGCGGCGGTGTCCAGCCGTGCACGGCGCGCAGCACTGCCCCGCGTCGCGCGGCCGCGCGGAAGGCGAAGTCGAGGACGTCCGCAGCGGCCTCGCGGGTATCGATGCCGACGACGATCTCGGGTCCGTCAGGTCCGGTGCGGCGCTCGGTCTCACCGGAGCGGACCAGTACGGTAGGGACCTCGCTGCGGGCGGCGACGGCAAGGCCGATGGAGCCGACCATGAGCCCTCCGAAGCCGCCGAGCCCGCGGGAGCCGAGGACCAGCGTTCGCGCGTCGGCGGCCGCGTCGACCAGCACGTCGACGGGCTCGCCACCCCCGATCAGCTCGGCGCGGATCTCCAGGCTCGGACGGGTGACCTGGACCGCCTGCTTGGCGTCGGAGAGCATGCGCGTGGTCAGGGCACGGACGTCGGTCGGCTGGCCGGGGTCGGCGTGGAGGTCGTCGAGCCAGGTCTGGGCATGGACCAGGCGCAGCGGCAGGTCGTGGCGGGTGGCCTCGTCGGCCGCCCAGCGGGCGGCGGCGATGCTCGGCGCCGAGCCGTCGATGGCGGCGAGCAGGTAGTCGGCCATGGGGGATTTCCTCTCCGGGACGGGCGGGATGCGGTGATCGTCTCGGGCCAGTCTTCGCGGGCGCGAGCTGCCCGGCCAGGGCCGACCGGTGCCCGGCGGGCGGCCTGAAGGTCCCGTACCAGGCGCCAGCTCGGCCCGGGTGTTCAGGCGAAGGCGGTCCGCAGGGCCCGCAGGGCCGTGGCGGGTTCGGCCAGGGCGTGGTGGACCGGCGGGATGGGCAGGCTGAGGCCGAGCAGTTGGTAGACGGCGTGCATGGCGCCGCGCACGGAGTACTCGACGGTGAAGACGACGTCCTCGGGGATCTCGACGTACTGGCCGAGGAGGGCGAAGTTGCGGGCACCGTGCGGGATCACGCGCGGGCGGTCGTGCACGTCGCGGCGGGCGAACTGGCTGGTGATGTAGGGCATCATCACGGTGGTGACGGTCGTGGTGGCGCGGACCTCGTCGGCGAGGTCCTCGAAGCCGAGCTGGCCAAGGAGTTCGGTGAGGATCTCCTGCCCGGTGCACTCGGCCATGGCCTTGCCGGTGTGCTCGCCCGGCGTGTCGATGAACAGGCCGTAGCCCCACAGGGTGAACACGTCGTCCGGCTGGCCGTCGAAGTGCGGCGGACGGGGAACGACGATCGACATCAGCCAGGGCGAGTCCTTGAAGGTCATCAGCGCGCCCGTGCCAGGAGCGTTCCCGCTGAACTCCTCGATCCGCTTCAGCAGGGCGGGGCTGCGCATGGTGAGGGTGAACGACTCCCAGGCGGCCTCGGGGATGCTGCCGTTGAAGACGGCCGGCCGGCCGAAGTCCGGCGCCTTGCGGGAGAGGGTCTCCCAGAGCGTCCAGCTGCCGTCGCGCTTGTCGCGGACCAGCTCGGGCGCGGTGTGGTCATCGCCGTAGGCGGCGTCGGCGGTCATCGAACCGAGCGTGATGAACGCCAGGTCGAGGTCGGCGAGTTCGACCTCCTCGTGGCTGCCCTCGCGGTCGAGGTGCAGGCGCCTGGCGCGGCGGATCCCGTCCCGCTCGGTGAAGTCGACGTCGGTGACGGTGACGCCGTGCTCGAAGCGCACCCCGTGCTCCAGCAGCCACGCGGTGAGCGGCCGGACGATGGAGTCGTACTGGTTGAGGCGGGTGCGGCGCACGCCGGCCAGGGTGTGGAGCCGGGGGAACTCCTGGAGGAAGCGCAGGAAGTAGCGCTTGAGCTCGATGGCGCTGTGCCAGTTCTGGAAGGCGAAGGTGGTCCGCCACATCGCCCAGAAGTTGGTGGCGAAGAAGTGCTCGGAGAAGAGCTCGTCGATCCGGCGCGCGCCGATCACCGACTCGGGCATGACCAGCAGCCGGGTCAGTTCGAGCCGGTCGTGCGCGTCGAGGCCGAGTCGGGCGGCGTCGACGATGCGGTGGTCGCGGTCGATCAGCCGGGCCCTGGCGTCGGTCGGCCACGCCCGGTTGAAGTCGATGATCTCCTGGCGAACGGACACCTCCGGGTCGTCCAGGGTCGGGATCGTCTCCAGCAGGTTCCAGAGGCAGGTGTACGCCTCGTCCTCCAGCATCCGCCCGCCGCGGGTCACGTACGCCTGTTCCGGTGAGCCCCGGCCGTCGAGTGAGCCGCCCGCCAGGGGCAGCTGCTCCAGGACGTGGATGTTCTCGCCGGGGACGTCGCCGTCCCGGATCAGGAAGGCCGCGGCGGCCAGGGCGGCGATCCCGCCGCCGACCAGGTATGCCTTCGCGTGACGCCCACTGTCGATCATGTCAGGTTCCGTTCGTCTGCTGGGACCGCCCCTGCGACGGTCGGCAGGGGGTGCCGTCAGCCTCCGGCAGCGCCGACGCGGGCGCGCGGGGCCGACAGGCCCCGCTCCGAGGCCGTTGGTCCTCGGTTTCCCGCCCGTCGAGCCCCTCCGGTGCTGCGCGGGAGGTTCGGATGGGCCGCAAGTCCCATTCCCCGTCGCCGAGCCGTGACCCGGTCGGCCCTGTGTCGGAGCGGGTGCGCGGCGTGACGATGGGTACGGCCCGCCGTCGGCGGCCAGTGAAGTCGACCGATTCCCGAGGAGACCGCAGCCATGACTGTGACCGCCGCGTCAACGCCCGGAGAGCTGACCGAGGCCGAGCTGCGGGCACTCGATGCCCACTGGCGGGCCGCCAACTACCTGGCGGTCGGTCAGATCTACCTGATGGCCAACCCGCTGCTGCGCGAGCCGCTGCGGCCTGAGCACATCAAGCCCCGGCTGCTGGGCCACTGGGGGACCTCGCCGGGCCTGAACCTGGTGTACACCCACCTCAACCGGATGATCTCCCGGCACGACCTGGACGCCATCTGCGTCTGGGGCCCGGGACACGGCGGGCCAGCGGTGCTGGCCGGCTCCTGGCTGGAGGGCAGCTACAGCGACACCTACCCCTCCGTCACCCGCGACGGCGAGGGCATGGGGAAGCTGTTCCGGCAGTTCTCCTTCCCCGGCGGAGTCCCCAGCCACGTCGCGCCCGAGACGCCCGGCTCCATCCACGAGGGCGGCGAGCTCGGCTACGCGCTCTCGCACGCCTACGGCGCCGCCTTCGACAACCCCGGCCTGCTGGTCGCCTGCGTGATCGGCGACGGGGAGGCGGAGACCGGGCCGCTGGCCGCCTCCTGGCACAGCGACAAGTTCCTCGACCCGGTGCACGACGGCGCGGTCCTGCCGATCCTGCACCTCAACGGCTACAAGATCGCCAACCCGACGGTGCTCGCCCGCCTGCCGGAGGCCGAGCTGGACGCGCTGCTGCGCGGCTACGGCCACGATCCGCTGTACGTCACCGGGGACGACCCGACGGCCGTGCACCGCGCGATGGCCGCCGCCATGGACACCGCCCTGGAGCGGATCGCCGCCATCCAGCGAGCCGCCCGCGAGGACGGGGCCACCGAGCGCCCGGCGTGGCCGGTGATCGTGCTGCGCACCCCGAAGGGCTGGACCGGCCCGCACGAGGTGGACGGTGTGCCGGTGGAGGGCACCTGGCGGGCCCACCAGGTGCCGCTCGACCAGGTCCGAACCAACCCCGCGCACCTCGCGCAGCTGGAGGCGTGGCTGCGCTCCTACCGGCCCGAGGAACTCTTCGACGAGCAGGGCCGGCCCACCGCCCAGGTCCTCGACTGCGTCCCCGAGGGCCGTCACCGGCTCGGCGCCAACCCGCATGCCAATGGCGGCCTGCTCCTGCGCGAGCTGCCCCTGCCCGAGCTGGAGCACTACGCCGTTCCCGTCGACAAGCCGGGCGCAACGCTGCACGAGCCGACCCGGGTGCTGGGCGACCTGCTCGAACAGGTGATGGCCGACACCGCCGAGCGCCGCGACTTCCGGCTGGTCGGCCCGGATGAGACCGCCTCCAACCGCCTCCAGGCCGTCTACGGCGTTACCGGAAAGGCCTGGCAGGCCGCCACCCTGCCGGTCGACGAACACCTCGCCCGCGACGGCCGCGTGCTGGAGATCCTCTCCGAACACACCTGCCAGGGCTGGCTGGAGGGCTACCTGCTGACCGGCCGCCACGGCCTCTTCTCCTGCTACGAGGCCTTCGTCCACATCGTCGACTCGATGGTCAACCAGCACATCAAGTGGCTGCGCACCACCCGGACGATCCCCTGGCGCGCTCCCATCGCCTCGCTCAACTACCTGCTCACCTCCCACGTCTGGCGCCAGGACCACAACGGTTTCTCCCACCAGGACCCGGGCTTCGTCGACCACGTCCTGAACAAGAGCCCCGAGGCCGTCCGCGTCTACTTCCCGCCGGACACCAACACCCTGCTCGCCACCGCCGACCACGTCCTGCGCAGCCGCGACTACGTCAACGTCGTCGTGGCGGGCAAGCAGCCCTGCTTCGACTGGCTCACCCTGGACGAGGCCCGGGCGCACTGCGCCCGCGGCGCCGGGATCTGGGAGTGGGCCGGCACCGACGACGGAACCAGCGAGCCCGACGTCGTGCTCGCCTGCGCCGGGGACGTGCCGACCCAGGAGGTGATCGCCGCAGCCGAGCTGCTGCGTCGTCACCTGCCCGAGCTGGCGGTGCGGGTGGTGAACGTGGTCGACCTGGCCCGGCTGATGCCCGCCGAGGAACACCCGCACGGCATGCCCGACGCCGAGTTCGACGCCCTCTTCACCCGCGACAAGCCGGTGATCTTCGCCTACCACGGCTACCCGTGGCTGATCCACCGCCTCGCCTACCGCCGCGCCGTCCACCCGCAGCTGCACGTGCGTGGCTACAAGGAGTCCGGCACCACGACCACCCCCTTCGACATGGTCGTCCGCAACGACCTCGACCGCTACCGCCTCGTCATGGACGTCATCGACCGTGTCCCTGACCTCGCGGTGCGCGCCGCCGCCGTCCGGCAAGCGATGGCCGACCAGCGCAGCCGGCACCACGACTGGATCCGCGAACACGGCACCGACCTGCCGGAGATCGCCGACTGGCAGCCGGGCAGCTGACCCGGCCCGGCCGGCACCCCCACCAAAGGGAGATGAGCACCATGGACCTGACCGTCACCGTCGGCGTCGACGGCTCCGAAGCCAGCCTGGCCGCCGCCGACTGGGCCGCACGCGAGGCACTGCTGCGCGACCGACCGCTGCGCGTACTGCACGCCCTTCCCCTGATGCCGCACCTGCTCCCCAGCTGGAGCCGGCCGGCCCGGCCCAGCGGCGACCTCCTCCACGAGGTCCGGCACGTCCTCGCGGTGCGCCACCCCCAATTGCCGGTCCGCACCGATGAGGTCCATGACGCCGTCACCTCGGCACTGGTCGCCGCGGGCGAGGACGCCGAACTGCTGGTCCTCGGGGCACGCGGCAGCGGCGGCTTCCCGGAGCTGCGGGTCGGCTCCACCGCACTGCACATCGCCGCGCGGGCGGGCTGTCCCACGGTACTGCTCCCTGTGGAGGAGCCGGGCGCGCACCCGCGCGAGCACGTGGTGGTGGGGCTGGACGCCCGCCGCCCCGCCGAGGCGGCACTCCACTTCGCCCTCCTCGCCGCGCGACGCTACGGCCTGCCGCTGCGGGTCGTGCACGCCGGGGCGGGTCCGGCGGTGGTGGGGGCCGGCGAGCGCCGGTATGGCGAGGCCGCCCTGCTCGCCCGGGTCCTGGCGCCCTGGAAGGCGGCCCACCCCGGCGTCGAGGTCGTCGAGGACACCGCGGACGGCTCACCGGGTCAGGTGCTGGTGGAGGCGTCCGCGAAGGCTCGGCTGCTGGTGGTCGGCCGCCGGACGGCGGACGGGTCCGGTGTCCTCGGCCCGGTGGCCCACACCGTCCTGCACCACGCCGCCTGCCCGGTGGCGGTCGTGCCCGAGGCATGACCGCGGCCCCGGCCGGGACCTTCGGTACCGGCCGGGGACTGGTCGGCCCCTGTGGCCGACCCTCGTCGGCCGCGAGGCTGTCTGTCAGACCCGAGGTCGGGCGCATCGGTGCCGCGGCCGCTGAACGGAGGAGGTCGTGATCATGTCCCATGCCGTGGTGGTGGGAGTCGACGGATCGGCGCAGAGCGCGGCCGCGGCCGAGTGGGCGGCCTACCAGGCCCACCGGAGCGGCATGGCGCTGCGGATGATCCACGCCGGTGGAGCCGAGCCGGAGCTGTCGGCGGCGCCGGTGGACCAGACCCAGTCGTTGCCCCGGGCGGTGCTCGCCCTGCGCGGCCACCTCGTGGAGGTGCTGCCGGGCCTGGACGTCTCCTGCGAGCACGTCCCCGGCAGCCCGGTGCACGCACTGATCGCCGCCGGAGAACGCGAGGGGCAGCTGGTGCTCGGCTCGCGCGGGCTGGGCGGGCTCACCGGGCTCGCGGTCGGCTCGGTGGCGCTGCGCGCGGCCGCGCACGCCGCATGCCCCGTGATCCTGGTCAGGGCGGGCGCGGACGGCCAGGGCGGCGCGCCCGGTGACGTCGTGGTCGGGGTGGACAGCAGCCGGCCCGGCGCCGAGGTACTCGCCTTCGCCTTCGAGAAGGCCGCCGAACGGGGAGCGAACCTGCGGGTGCTGGAGAGCCGCGATCTGCCCGCCGGCGGGTACGTGACGGCGGCTCCGCTGGATCCGCCGGAGATCACGGCCGCGTTGGCGGCCGCGGCGCTGGTCCGGCTCCAGGACACGCTGACGCCCTGGCAGAAGAAGTTTCCCGAGGTGAGCGTGGAAGCCGAGGTGACCGGCTGGCCGGCCGGAAAGGCGCTGGTGGAGGCATCTCGCAGCGCTTCCCTGGTGGTGGTGGGCCGGCGGACCCCGAGGAACCGGCCGGCCGTGCCCGGGCTGGGCACCGTGGCCCACGCGGTGCTGCACCACACGCACGGCCCGGTCGCGGTGGTGCCGCACGACTGATCGACCACGCCATGGTGGCCGTGGCAGGACCGACACCCGGTCCTGCCACGGCCACCTGCGTGTGGGCCCCGGGGCGTGGCCGGGCCCGGCAGCCTGTGAACGAGGGACCTTCGGCCCGCAGGTGTACCCCAACGGCCGCCTCCCCGTGGTGCGCCGCTCGGGAAGGCTCTCAGTGGAAGCGCGGGCGACGCCCGCCGGCGCTCGATCCCCGGACGAAGAACCGAAAGGTGGTCCCGCCATGCCCCGCCGCCCGCAGACCGAGGAGCCGGCTCCTCCCGTCCCCGCCCCGGCACCCGCCACCGCCGTCGACGCCTTGGTCGCCGACGCGCTGACGGCTCTTCGGGACTACGCCGACTTCACCCAGGAGCAGGTCGACCACATCGTCAAGAAGGCGTCCCTGGCCGCACTGGCCCAGCACACCGGCCTCGCCGCCCTGGCGGTGGAGGAGACCGGGCGCGGCCTGTTCGAGGACAAGGCCGTGAAGAACGTCTTCGCCTGCGAGAACGTCACCCACGTGATGGCCCGGACGAAAACCGTCGGGGTGGTGCACCGGGACGAGATCGACGGGATCGTGGAGATCGCCGAGCCGGTCGGCGTGGTCGCGGGCATCACCCCGGTCACCAACCCCACCTCCACCACCATCTTCAAGTGCCTGCTGGCGCTGAAGACCCGCAACCCGATCGTGTTCGCCTTCCACCCCGCCGCCCAGCGCTGCTCGGCGGAGGCGGCCCGGATCGTGCGGGACGCGGCGGTGGCGGCCGGAGCGCCGCGCTCCTGCATCCAGTGGATCGAGGAGCCGTCGATGGCGGCCACCCACGCCCTGATGAACCACCCGGACGTGGCCACCATCCTGGCGACGGGCGGCAACGCGATGGTCCGGGCGGCGTACTCCTGCGGCAAGCCGGCCCTCGGCGTCGGCGCCGGCAACGTCCCCGCCTACGTCGAGAGGAGCGCCGACATCCGGCGGGCCGTCAACGACATCGTGCTGTCGAAGACCTTCGACAACGGCATGATCTGCGCCTCCGAGCAGGCCGTCATCCTGGACGCGGAGATCCGCGACGCGGCGCTCGCCGAGTTCCGCACGCTGAAGGCGCACCACGCGAGCGCCGAGGAGAAGTCGCTGCTGGAGCGGTACCTCTTCGGAGCCGGGGACGGGACTTCCTGCGCGGGGGAGCGGCTGAACGCCGACGTGGTGGGCCGCAGCGCCCAGGAGATCGCCGCATCGGCAGGGTTCGAGGTACCGGCAGACACCTCGGTGATCCTGGTGGACGCGGAGCGGGTCGGGCCGACCGAGCCGCTGACCCGGGAGAAGCTCTGCCCGGTGCTGGCCGTGCTGACCGCCTCCTCGCGTTGCGAAGGTGTGGAACTGGCCGCGGCGATGGTGGAGTTCAACGGCCTGGGGCACTCGGCGGCTGTACACACCGAGGACGCGGCGTTCGTCGAGGAGTTCGGTCACGCGGTCAAGGCGTGCCGGATCATCTGGAACGCGCCCAGTTCGCAGGGCGGCATCGGCGACGTCTACAACGCCTTCACCCCCTCGCTGACGCTGGGCTGCGGCTCTTACGGGCACAACTCCGTGGCCGGGAACGTCTCGGCACTGAACCTGCTGAACATCAAGCGGATCGGACGGCGCAACACCAACATGCAGTGGTTCAAGGTCCCGCCGAAGATCTACTTCGAGCGCCACTCGGTCAAGTACCTGGCGAGCATGCCGAACGCCCACCGGATCGTCATCGTCACCGACCGGACCATGGTGGAGATCGGGCACCTCGAACGGATCCGGGGGATCCTGGACCGCCGCCCGGAGCCGGTCGAGGTGCGGGTGGTGGACTTCGTCGAGCCCAATCCGAGCATCGACACCGTGCGGCGGGGCGCCGAGCTGATGAGCGACTTCCGGCCCGACACCATCGTCGCGCTCGGCGGCGGTTCGCCGATGGACGCGGCCAAGGTCATGTGGTTGATGTACGAGCACCCCGAGGTCGAGTTCGCCGACCTGAAGGAGAAGTTCTTCGACATCCGCAAGCGCGCCTTCACCTTCCCCGACCTCGGCGAGAAGGCGAAGCTGGTGTGCATCCCGACCACCTCCGGCACCGGGGCCGAGGTCACCCCGTTCGCGGTCATCACCGACACCGCAACCGGCCAGAAGTACCCGCTCGCCGACTACGCGCTCACCCCGAGCGTGGCCATCGTCGACCCGGCGCTGACCACCCACCTGCCCAAGGACGTCACCGCCGACACCGGCTTCGACGCCCTCACCCACTGCATCGAGACCTACGTCTCCGTCTACGCCAACGACTTCACCGACGGACTCGCCCTCCAGGGCATCCGGCTGATCTTCGACAACCTGGAGCAGGCCGTCACCGACGGCCCGAACAACCCGGCTGCCCGGGAGAAGATGCACAACGCGGGCACCATCGCCGGCATGGCCTTCGGCTCGGCCTTCCTCGGTGTGGTGCACGCCATGGCGCACACCCTGGGCGCCACCTTCCACGTCGCCCACGGCCGGACCAACGCGCTGCTGCTGCCGCACGTCATCCGCTACAACGGCACGGCACCGGCCAAGGTCACCAGCTGGCCCAAGTACCGCAGCTACGTGGCCCCCGAGCGCTACCGGGCGATAGCGAGGATGCTCGGACTGCCTGCCGGCACCCCCGAGCAGGGCGTCGAGTCCCTGGCCGCCGCGGTCGAGGAACTGCGCGACCGGGTGGGCATCCCGCGCTCCTTCAAGGAAGCCGGCGTGGACGAGACGTCCTTCCTGGCCGCCCTGCCACAGCAGGCGATGAACGCCTACGAGGACCAGTGCGCCCCGGCCAACCCCCGGATGCCGCTGCTCACCGACATGCAGCAGCTGATGCGCCAGGCCTATTACGGCGATCAGTCCTGACCACCACCCGAGCGAGAAGGACAGACCGACCATGACCGGACAGCAGCACGGAACCGCGACCGCCTGGCACGGATTCCAGGGCGACCGGTGGCGCGAGACGATCGACGTGCGCGACTTCATCCAGCACAACTACACCCCCTACCAGGGAGACGGCTCGTTCCTGGCCGGGCCCACCGAGCGGACCCTCGCGGTCTGGAAGCAGATCACCGACCGGTTCCCCGAGGAACGTGCGAAGGGGGTGTACGACGTCGCCCACGACATCCCCGCAGGCATCACCGCACACGCGCCCGGATACATCGACCGGGCACGGGAGCTGATCGTCGGACTCCAGACCGACGCCCCGCTCAAGCGCGCGATCATGCCGAACGGCGGCTGGCGGATGGTCGCCGGGGCGCTGAGGACCTACGGCTACCCGGTCGACCCGGACCTGGAGAAGGTGTTCACCGAGTACCGCAAGACCCACAACGACGGCGTCTTCGACGCCTACACGCCCGACATCCTCGCCGCCCGCAAGGCCGGCGTCATCACCGGCCTGCCCGACGCCTACGGCCGCGGCCGGATCATCGGCGACTACCGCCGGGTGCCGCTGTACGGCGTCGACCGGCTGATCGAGGCCAAGCGCGCAGAGAAGGCCGAACTGGACCAGCTGCCGCGAGACCCGTCGCGGCTGGAGGAGACCATTCGGGAGCGCGAGGAACTCGC
The DNA here is from genome assembly GCF_053596495.1 of Kitasatospora sp. NPDC001683. NCBI lineage: Bacteria > Bacillati > Actinomycetota > Actinomycetes > Kitasatosporales > Streptomycetaceae > Kitasatospora > Kitasatospora sp. NPDC001683. The sequence continues at coordinate 16,740 of NZ_JBSFGK010000013.1, read as the reverse complement.
CGAGCAGATCAAGGCTTTGGGCGAGCTCAAGCAGATGGCCGCGAGCTACGGACACGACGTCTCAGGCCCGGCCACGACCGCCCGCGAGGCGGCCCAGTGGCTCTACTACGCCTATCTGGCCGCCGTGAAGGAGCAGAACGGCGCCGCGATGTCGCTCGGCCGCACCTCCACCTTCCTCGACATCTACCTGCAACGGGACCTCGACGCGGGCCGGTTGACCGAGGAGCAGGCGCAGGAGCTGATCGACGACTTCGTGATCAAGCTGCGGATCGTGCGCTTCCTGCGCACCCCCGAGTACGACGAGCTGTTCTCCGGCGACCCGACCTGGGTCACCGAGTCCATCGGCGGCATCGGCGAGGACGGACGGCCGCTGGTGACCCGCACCTCCTTCCGCTACCTGCAGACCCTCTACAACCTCGGCCCCGCCCCCGAGCCGAATCTGACCGTCTTCTGGTCCACGCAACTCCCGCCAGGGTTCAAGGAGTTCTGCGCCAAGGTGTCCATCGACACCTCCAGCATCCAGTACGAGTCGGACGAACTGATGCGCCCGCGCTTCGGCGACGACACCGCCATCGCCTGCTGCGTCTCCGCGATGGCCGTCGGCAAGCAGATGCAGTTCTTCGGCGCCCGGGTCAACCTCGCCAAGACCCTGCTCTACGCGATCAACGGCGGCCGGGACGAGAAGTCCGGCGCCCAGGTCGGCCCCGAGACGGGCGCGCTCACCGACGAGGTGCTCGACTACGACGCCGTGCTGGCCAAGCTCGACCAGCAGATGGAGTGGCTGGCCGAGACCTACGTCCACGCGCTGGACGTCATCCACTACATGCACGACAAGTACGCCTACGAGCGGATCGAGATGGCGCTGCACGACCGGGACGTCCGCCGCACCATGGCCTGCGGGATAGCCGGGCTCTCGGTGGCCGCAGACTCGCTCTCCGCCATCAAGCACGCGAAGGTCAGGCCCGTGCGGGACGAGACCGGGCTCGCCGTGGACTACCTGATCGAGGGCGATTACCCCGCGTACGGCAACAACGACGACCGGGCCGACTCGATCGCCGTCCGGCTGGTCGAGGAGTTCATGGCGAAGGTGCGCAAGCACCCCACCTACCGAGGCGCCGAGCACACCCAGTCCGTACTGACCATCACCTCCAACGTTGTCTACGGCAGGAAGACCGGCGCCACCCCGGACGGCCGCAAGGCCGGCGAACCGTTCTCCCCGGGCGCCAATCCGATGAACGGACGCGACCGCCACGGATACGTCGCTGCGGCCCTGTCCGTGGCAAAACTCCCCTACCAGCAGGCCGAGGACGGCATCTCGCTCACCAACACCGTCACCCCCGACGCGCTCGGGCGCACGCAGGAGGAGCGGATCGCCAACCTGGTCGGCGTGCTCGACGGGTACACCACCTGCCACGGCTTCCACATGAACGTCAACGTCCTCAACCGCGAGACCCTGCTGGACGCCATGGAACACCCGGAGAACCACCCCCAGTTGACCATCCGGGTCAGCGGCTACGCGGTCAACTTCGTCCGCCTCACCCGCGAGCAGCAGCTCGACGTGATCGGCCGCACCTTCCACGGCGCGCTGTAGCCGCGCCCACCAGCACGCGGTGCCGACACCCTCCCCGACCACGGGTGTCGGCACCGCGCCTTTGCGCAAGGAGAACCGGAATGACCGAAGCCTCCATCCCCGGATCGGCCGGCGTCGCCACACCCCCGTCCTGTCCGCCCGCGGGCAGGACGGGGGTGTGCCCGGTGACCGGCATGCTGCACTCCTGGGACCTGTCGACCGGAGTCGACGGCCCGGGCACGCGCTTCGTCGCCTTCCTGGCAGGCTGCCCACTGCGCTGCCTGTACTGCCACAACCCCGACACCTGGCACCTGCGCGACGGCCGACGCACCACCGCCGACGAGATCGTCCAGGAGGCGGCCAAGTACACCGAGTTCATCCGCGCCAGCGGCGGCGGGGCGACGATCAGCGGTGGCGAGCCGCTGCTCCAGCCGGCTCTCACCGGCGAGCTGCTCCACCGCTTCAAACACGAACTCGGCCTGCACACCGCCCTGGACACCTCCGGCTTCCTCGGTGCCCGCGCCACCGACACGCTGCTCGCCGACACCGACCTCGTCCTGCTCGACATCAAGTCCTGGGACCGCGCGCCCTACCGGCACCTGACCGGGCAGCGACTCGCCCCCACCCTGGACTTCGCCCGCCGGCTGGCCGGCCTCGGCGCAGAGGTCTGGGTCCGCTTCGTCCTCGTTCCAGGGCTCACCGACCTCGCCGAGAACATCGAGGGCGTCGCAGCCTTCACCGCCTCCCTCGGCAACGTCACCCGGGTCGACGTCCTGCCCTTTCACAAGCTCGGCGCTGCCAAGTGGCGCGCGCTCGGCCTGGAGTTCACCCTCGCCGACGCCCCGACACCGACCCGCGACCAGTTGACCGCGGCCCGAGCGGTGTTCGCCGCCCATGGGCTGCACACCGTCTGATCGCGCAAGCCACATTCGCTCCCGGTCGGTCGAGACCCACCCGACCGACCGGGGAGCTTCGTCGTGCTCATGGTGTGTGCCAGTGCTCGGGTAGCGCCGATCCGGGTGGCGGGACGCGCGAGTTGGCCGACGCCGCTGGTCATCGCTGACGGCTTTCCCCGGTGTCTCGGTGCCTGGCCTTGTTCACCGGAACCGGCTCCTGTGAACCCGTGCCAGAGAGAAACGCAGTGGCCGACCGCGATCGTGTCGCGGTCGGCCACTGCGTGCGGTGGGTCAGCGCAGCCAGGGGTGGTCGCGCACGACCGGGAGAGCGGCCCAGCGGCGGCCCAGCCCCCAGCCGTCGCCGGCGGAGGCGGCGGCCAGCACGATCAGCAGCAGGGCGTAGACGAGGTGGTAGTCGGCGACGGGGTTGCTGGAGCCGCTGGCGGCGCCGTTCGCCAGGTGGCGAGCGGGCGGCCACTCGGCGGCCCACATCATGGCCAGCAGCAGGGTCCCGCTCGCCGCCGCGATCCGCAGGCCGATCCCGCCGATGAGGGCGAGGCCGATACCGAGCAGGCCGAGCATGAACAGCCAGTCGGCCCATGCCTGCCCGGCCCAGTGGTGGAAGGTGGACCGGAGCGGGCCGGCCGACACGTGGCTGAGGAAGCCCTTGGTCGGTGAAGCGCCGTTGAGCCACGAGTTGGCGTTCCTGGTGGCGTAGCCGAGGCCGAAGGTCTTGTCGAGGAACGCCCACAGGAACACGAAGCCGAGGCTGACTCGGGCGGCGGCCAGCGCCAGGGCCATGGCTGCGGACGCCGTCGTGCCAGCGACGGCTCGCTCAGCCGGCTGTGCGGTGAGGTGGTGGAGCCTGGCCGTGAAGCGGTGGGGCATCCGGGGGGTGTGGGCGTGGTGGACGGCCATGGTGGGCTCCTCTGCTGGTTCTGCTGCCGGAATGGTGAGTTGGTGATGTGCGAGTGTGCTGGGGTGGCGCGAGGCCGCGGGCGGGCTCGGTGGAGGTCCGGGCCCAGGGCCCGGACCTCCTACCGTCACTTGCGGTGCATGGTGTGCAGGGCCTGGGCCAGGACGTGCGGGTCGTGGTGGCCCTTGTGGACGGCCGGGGGCTGCCGGTCGAGGCCGAGGAGCTGCGCCACGGCGGTCCAGGCGGTGCGCACGGAGTACTCGACGGTGAAGACGACGTCGTCGGGGACCTCGGCGTACTGGCCGATGAAGGCGAGGTTGGTGGAGCCCTCCGGGACGACCGGCGGCCGGTCGCCGTGCCGGCGGACCAGGAACTGGCTGGTGATGTAGGGCATCAGGCAGGGGATGACGGTGGACGCCTCGGCGACGCGCTCCGCGGTGGCGGCGTCCACGGCCAGGTGGTGCAGGACCTCCTGGAGGATCTCCTCCCCGCTGCACTCCCGCATGGGCTTGCGGACGTAGGTGCCGGGCTTGTCGGGGAAGAGCCCGTAGCCCCACCACACGGACACGCCGTCGGGCTGCTGCTGGTAGACCGGCTGGCGGTTGACCACGACGGTGAGCAGCCATGGGGAGTCGGTGAGGGTGAGCAGGCCGCCCCGACCGGTGGCACGGCCGGTGAACGTCTCCATCCAGTCCAGGAAGGCCGGGTCCTTGGCGGTGACGGTGAAGGACTCCCAGGTGGAGTCGGCGACGCTGCGGTCGAACACCTCCGGGCGGCCGAAGTCCTCGCGGCCCCGGGCGAGTCGGTGCCACAGCAGGAAGGAGGAGGGGCTGCGCGAGGTGCGCGGGCCTTCCGGCGGGGCGGTGTGCGAGCCGAGGGTGGAGTCGGCGGTCATCGAGCCGTTGGTGACGAACACCAGGTCCTCCGGGGCAACCGGCAGGTCGGCGTGGGCACCCGTGAAGTGGATGCGCTCGACGCTCGTGCCAGGCCCGGCTCGGAAGGACAGGTCGGTCACCCGGTGGCCGGTGTGGATCCGCACCCCGCGCTCCAGCAGCCAGGCGGTCAGCGGGCGGACGATCGAGTCGTACTGGTTGTAACGGGTGCGGTAGATCCCGGACATGGTCTCGAATTCCGGGAACAGGTGGACGAAGCGCCTGAGGTAGCGGCGGAACTCGATCGCGCTGTGCCAGGGCTCGAAGGCGAAGGTGGTGCACCACATGTACCAGAAGTCGGTGGTGAAGAAGCCCTCGCTGAAGCAGTCGGTGATCCGCTTGCCGTCCAGCATCCGCTCGGGTGTGGCCAGGCAGGCGACCAGCTCCAGGCGGTGGCGCTCGGAGAAGCCCATGGCGTGGCCGTCGCGGATCTCCCCTCCCGCGCCGACCAGTCGGGTGGCGTCGTCCCATGGGGACTCCTCGTGGGAGTTCATGATGTCCTGCGTGGCGGAGATCGCCGGGTCGTCCAGCGACGGGATGCCGGACAGCAGGTCGTACGTGCAGCGGAACTGGGCCTCGAACATCCGCCCGCCGCGCATCGTGTAGCCCGCTTCCGGCGTGCCGCCCGCATCCAGGCTGCCACCGACCTCCTCCTGCTCCTCGAAGACGTGGATGTCGCTGCCGGTGAAGCCGCCGTCGCGGATCAGGAACGCCGCTGCGGAGAGGGCGGCTATGCCGCCGCCGACCAGGTATGCCTTCGCCATTGGAGTTCTCCTCAACTCTGCTGTGCTGCTGTGGTGTTCGGAATCGGTCGGCTGCGGCGGTGCGCCGATCGGGGTGTGGACCCCAGCCTGCTCCCGGCTGAGGTCCGGGTCTGTGGGCCATTGGTCCCGGTGGCGGAACAACGGTCCCGGCAGCTCGGGCAGGTCGGCCGTCAGGGCGACAAGTCGCGGCGCTGCAGCAGCGGGAGCGCGGCGGCGATCCCGGCGGCCCCGACGGCGACCAGGACGGCGAACGAGCCCCAGACGATCGTCCCGTGGGCGAGTGCGTCACCGGGCGTGTAGTAGTGGAACGGGCTCAGGTACCGCAGCGGTGCGACCGGATGCCAGGCCATGGCGATGAAGTTGACGGCGAAGCCGACGGCCCCCAGCCCGATGGTTGCGCCGATCACCTGGGCCCGGTGGCGAGCTGCGGCGGAGACGGCCAGGGCCGGCCCGGACAGGCACAGCGTGAACGCGCAGCCCGTCAGGCCGGCCGCGAGCACGCCGCGCAGCGGGACCGCGTGGTGGATGGCAGGGGAAAGTGCCACGCCACCGGCGACCGCCAGGGTGGCGGCGGCGTTGAGCGCCAGCGAGGCCGCGACCACGGCGAAGGTCCGCTCGGCCAGCAGCCGCAGGCGCGAGACCGGACGGACCATCAGCAGCTCGACGGTGCCGGACTCGACGTCAGCTGCGACCGCCGCTGCCGCGAACGAGCCGATCGCCGTCAGCTGCATGGCGATCCAGAACGGGTGCACCAGACCGGCCCCGAGCAGTCCGGCGTAGCTGGCGATGGAGACATCGCCGGTCGAACCGGAGAACGCCTTCAACGCACCCGGTCCGGCCGGCCCGGAACCGGCGAACAGTTGCGTCGGCGGCACCGCCCGGATGACCGCCACGATCAGTGCCTCGAAGACGACCATGCCCGCCACCAGGAACGCCACCATTCGGCGGCGCCGGTACAGAGCCAGCCAGAACAAGGGGAACCGGGCTCTCACGACCGTACCTCCGCTGCTTCGACATCCTGCCGGTACAGGTCGAGGAACGCCTCGTCCAGCCCGGCCTCCTCCACCGACAGGTCCGCCACCGGCAGCGCGACCAGGAGCTCGCGGAGTCCCGCGACCAACTCCGCCGGCGGGACGAGCAACTGGACCTCGTCCCCGTGCCAGCGCGGTGACCAGCGCTCCGCCGACCCCAGCCCCCGGGCACCCAGTCCGTCGGCCAGCACCAGCCGCACCCGCCTGGCGCGCTCCTGCCGCAGGGTGGACACGGCCCGCACCGCCACCAGCCGCCCCGCCCGCACGAGCGCCACCCGGCCGCAGGCGCGCTGCACCTCGGGCAGCACGTGGCTCGACAGCAGGACCGTACGTCCCGCGTGCGACGCCTCCGCCAGCAGCGCGAAGAAGACCTCCTGGACCAGTGGGTCCAGGCCCTCGGTGGGCTCGTCCAGCACCACCAGCTCGGGATCGTGCTGGAGCGCCTGGACCAGGCCGAGCTTCTGCTTCATACCGCGCGAGTACTCCCGCACCGGCCGGGCCAAGTCGGCGACCGTCAGCCCGAGCCGCTCGCACAGCTCCGCGCGCCGCGACGTCGCGGCGCCCTGAAGGTCGCCGAGCAGTCGCAGCGTCTGAGCACCGGTCAGCTCCGGGTACAGGCGAAGTTCTCCCGGCAGGTAGCCCAGGCGCGGGGCCAGGCGCCGGTGGTCGGCGACCGGGTCCAGGCCCAGCAGCCGGATCCGTCCGGCGCTCGGCCGCAGCAAGCCCACCAGGCAGCGGATGGTGGTGGTCTTCCCGGCGCCGTTGGGGCCCAGGAAGCCGAAGATCTCGCCGCGCCGCACGGCGAGGTCGAGGTGGTCGACACCCGTCTTGCGGCCGTAGTACTTGCTCAGTCCGGCTAGCTCGATGGCCGGCCCCTCGCGCTCCATACCTGCCTCCACATCGCGGCCACTCCTGTGGCGGCTTCGTCTCGCGCACCAACTGCACCGCAATGAGCGAGGCGGTGGCAGGGACTCATGGGCCCTGTTCGGAAGGTCCGTCGGTCCCGAGGCGCGGCAGTCGTCCCGCGCCGGGGCTGAAGGTCCCGCCACAGCGGCCCCCTCGGCCCTTCGCCACCACGCGCCGGTCAGCCGATGGTGGAGATGACCACAACACAGGGAGAAGCACCGTGACCGAGCAGAATGAACCGCAGCACCGGATCGTCGTCGGCGTGGACGGATCCCCGTCCTCGATCGACGCGCTGCGCTGGGCCGTCGACCAGGCCCGCACCCGCGGCGCCGTCATCGAGGCGCTCACCGCCTGGCAGTACCCGGTGTCCACCGGCTGGACCGTGCCGATCCAGGCCGACGAGGACCTCGCCACCCTGATGAGCAAGGTGCTCGACGACGCCATCGCGCAGGTGGCCGGCCCGGAATGCCCGGTCGCGATCCGGCCCCGGGTGCTGGAGGGCGGCGCCGTGTCCTGCCTCCTGGACGCGGCTCGGGGCGCCGACCTCCTGGTCGTCGGCAGCCGAGGCCATGGCGGCTTCGTCGGCGCGCTGCTGGGTTCCGTCAGCGGGCACTGCGTGCAGCACGCGCCGTGCCCCGTCGTCGTGGTCCGCCACACGGCCGTCTGAACACCCGACCGCACGACACCGCCCGTCCGGATCTGAGCCGGGCGCCACACCGCACCCACCACACCCGACCGAGCGGCCCCGGGGCCGCCGGCACCACAGAAGGAGTGAGCCAACCATGCGGCACCGCATCGTGGGAGAACTTATGACCACGGCCGTCGTGCACGTCCGGCCCGACACCGGCTTCAAGGAGATCGCCCGCCTGCTCGCCGAGCACGACATCACCTCGGTGCCCGTCCTGGACCACGAGGAGCGGCCGGTCGGCCTGGTCTCCGAAGCCGACCTGCTGCTCAACGAGGCCGCCCAGGAGGACCCCGCTGGGCTGCTGCTCACCCCGCAGCTGTCGCCCGGTGAGCACACCCGCAGTCAGGCCACCACCGCCGAGGGCCTCATGACCAGCCCGGCGGTGTGCGGGCGGCCCGAGTGGACCGTGGTTGAGGCCGCCCGCCTGATGCAGCGCGAGCACCTCAAGCGCCTGCCCGTCGTCGACGAGGCCGGCCGCCTGGTCGGCATCGTCAGCCGCAGCGACCTGCTGCGCGTCTTCCTCCGCCAGGACCGGGCGATCCGCGAGGAGATCACGCACGAGATTCTCGACCGCACCCTGGGACTCGCCCCGGGTTGCGTCGACGTCCGGGTGAACGAGGGCCGGATCACACTGACCGGCACGGTCGAGCACCGCGCACTGGTGTCGGTCGTGGAGCGCCTGTGCCGGAGCGTGGACGGCGTCATCGACGTGACCAGCAGCCTGGACTTCCGCACGGACGACACCGCCGCCCTCCACCCGGTCCGCTGACCAGGTATGCACCACCCCATCGTTCATACCCATTCACTTCAAGCGGCTGTCGCTGTCGGGCTCCTACAAGCGCCGAACACAGCCAGCACGCCATGACACAGGCCTGACCAGATTTTCTGCGCTCCGTGAATGCAGCCATCCGAATTGCGGGTCTGGCTCCAGAAGCCTTGTACGCAGCGCGATCATCTGGGTGCTTGCTGCCCCGTGGGATGGAGGCTGTGCGATCTATCTGTAGCGACGACTGGCGCAATACCAGGCTGCGCGCTCAACTCGCATCTTCTGCCGACCTGCGAACGGCGGTGACTCCCCCTTCTGCGTTGCTGCGCGACGGTGATCGAACCGCTCATGCCGCCGCGCAGCTCAACGGCCTCGTCCGGGACCTGCTGGCCGAGGGCGCTGCGGCCGGCGATCGCCGGGACGACGTCACCCCGGACGAGCTCGCGAACTACTGTCTCTTCGCTCTCGCTGCCGCGGCCAGTCTCCCGTCACCCGAGTCCGTCCAGCGGCTGGTCGCGGTCACCCTCACCGGCCTACGCGCCGACCCTGCCGGTGCCGGTGAGGCGTTCGGGCATCACCGCCCGGCTCACTGACCGGCCGTTCGGAGATGGCAGGTCCTCGTTGCCGATCATGCGGCCCGTACAGACGGCCCGGCCGTCGGCAATCGTCGCGCACGCCCTGCTGACGTACGACAGCGCCGGCGGTGACGCGGCTCGGGGTGCCGCCGGGAGGGCGGCACCCCGAGCCGTTGGTTCAGCTGACCTTGAGGGTCAGGGCCGCGGTGTGAAGCTGGCCAGCGGTCTGGAACTGCAGGAACAGGCGCCAGTCGCCGGACTGGGGGAACTCGGCGTGGAAGGTGAGGTCCGGGCCGCCGTGGTCGCCGTTGACGGTGGTCTCGGGGTGGAGGTGCGCGAAGGCCAGGTCCCCGGCGTGGAACGCGGTGAGGTGGGCGTAGGTGTCGAGGTAGGGCTGGAGGTCGGTGACCGGCTTGCCGTCCTTGGCGATGCTGACCGTCATCTCGTGGGCCATGTTCGCCATCGGCGAGCCCTTGACGGTGACGGTGTAACCGTCGACCTCGGCCGTGGCCGAGGCGGCGGGCAACTGCTCGGTGGAGGCGGCGCCGTCGACGGTCACGGTACGGGACAGGACCAGCGAGTTGCCCTTGCCGTCGCCGCTGTTCGGGGTGAACGACGTGTACAGCCGCCAGGTACCGGGGGTGAGCGCGGCGAGCGGCGCGGTCCAGGTGCCGTCGGTGGCCATGGTGGGGTGCAGGTGCTGGAAGCCGGTGAGGTCGGAGCGGATGGCGTAGGAGTGCATCTGCTTCGTCTGTTCCACGGCGAAGTCGGTGACCTGCTTGCCGTCCGGGCCGGTGATCGTGAAGGCGTAGTCGGCCTGCTTGCCCGCGGGCACGGTAGTGTCCCTCGTAGTGAGGCGGTAGCCGGCCTGGTTGTCGGACAGGCCGCTGCTGCCCTCCATGCCGGGCGTCGAGCTGTGATCCATGCCCGGCATACCCGGCATGGAGTGCTCGGAGCCGGGCGTCGCGGACGCCGAGGCGGGGGCGGAAGTCGTGCCGTGGTTCATGCCGGACATGTCGTGGTCCATGCCGGAGGAGCCGCAGGCGGTCAGCGCGGCGGTGAGCAGCGCGGCGGTGGCGGCTGCGGCCAGGGCGAGGCGGCGGGGCAGACGGGAGGAGGACATCACAGAGAGCTCTTCCTGGTGGGCACGCCAAAGGGGCGCGGTGTGAACGGGACCGGCGCCGAGACCTCGGGCTGTGAGGTCCGGCGGGCCCCGTCAGGTCCGCGCGACGGACACCAGAAGGAGCAGAGAGCGGCCACCGGTCGGCGGGCCACGGCGGCGCAGCACTGTCGTCAGGGCGCGACGCCAGGCCGGGGCCCAGCCCGCGAGCAGCGCGAGGGCGAGGATCGCGAGCAGCGGCGGCGTGTCGACCGTCAGGCGGTCGTGGGCGGGTGTGGAGACGCAGGAGTCGCTGCCCGTCGCGTCGGCGCCCGCCGCGAGGTGGGCCGCGGGGCCGACAACGGCTGGCGCGGGGGAGGCGTTCGGGTGAGTGTGGGCCTCCGGTGCCATGACGGGGGCCACCATGGCCATGGCCATGGGCTCGTGGCACCCGCCGGTCGAGACCGGGGCGCCGTGCATGAGGAACAGTCCGAGCAGCAGGGCACACACCGCCAGCAGCCGGGCTGTCGCCGGTCGCGCGGTGGTGTGCACTACGGGTCCCTCTCCGGCTCGGGCTGGCGGATATCGTAGGCCGACATCCGCGCCGAACGACGATACCCCGCCCGGACGCGACGTTCCTGAGCGATGGGGCAGGTCCGGCTGAACGTCCTCGTGCCGGGGCCGTCAGCTGCCCGTGGCCGCGTGCTTGGCCAGCTCCAGGAGTGCCTCCAGATCATGAGCGGCCTCGGCCGCGCAGAGGGCGGTCGCGGCGGCGAGGCCGGAGAGCGCGGCGGCGGACCAGATGTGGCGGCGCGGGGCGGGGACGAGCAAAGCGGTGACCCGGCGTGGCACGGGGCCGAGCGTGTTCGGGCGAAGGCGGCCGAGGCGCCCGAGCAGGCCGAGGGCTGCCGCGGGGATGCGGTTGCGGGCACGGGTGCGGCGGGCGGCGAGGGCGGCCTTGCCAACGGTGCGGGCGACCCGTTCGCGGTCGCCGACGGCCGCGGCGGCGCTCTCGTCGGCCCAGCGTTCGACGGTGAAGGTGACGGTCGTGGCCAGTGGCCGCAGCAGCGGGTTCGCGGCGGCGGCGAACTGGGCGAGGGCGACGAACAGGTAATGGTGGTGGGCGAGGTGGGCGCGCTCGTGGGCGAGCAGGATCTGGTGCTCGGCGGGGTCGAGGGCGTCCAGCATGCCGGTGGAGACCACGATGCGGCCGGGAAGTCCGGGTATGGCGTAGGCCTCGGCGGCCGGGTCGTCGACGACGACGAGTTGGTCGCGGCCGGGCAGGCAGGCGGCCTCGCGGGCGGCCTGGGCGAGGGTTCGGGACCGGCGCCAGAGCATGCGGCCCGCCAGCACGGCTGCGGCAGTCAACAGCACGCCGGCGAGCACGGCCACGGAGAACGACGCGGGGTCGTGGTGCTGGGCCGCGTACGGAGACCAGTGGTCCTGGGCGAGCCGGGCCAGGAACGGGATGCGGATCAGGCCGGTGATCGCGAGCATGCCGAGGACCGCCGTGCTCCCGGCGGCCAGCACCAGGGCACCGACGGTCAGCAGCCAGGTCGCCAGGCGGGGCGGCAGCTTCTCGCCGACCGGCCGGGCGACGAGCGCGGCCAGCAACGGGAAGAGCAGTGGCAGGTAGACAGCGACGCGCATCCGGCGGGCCCTATTTGCCGCCGTCCAGCAGCCGGCGAAGGAAGTCCTCGTCGGCGTCGGACAGCTCGTCGACGAAGCGAGTCAGGACGGCCTCGCGGTCGCTGCCGTCGTCCAGGACCCGGCGCATCTTGCGGGCGGCAAGGCCTGAATCGTCGGCGAGGGCGGTGTAGGCGAAGGCCCGGCCGCGCTTGGCGCGCGTGAGCAGGCCCTTGTCGTGCATGCGGGTGAGCGCGGTGACGACGGTGGTGTACGCGAGCCGGGCGTCGACCTGCTCGAGCACCTCGCCCGGGGTCAGCGCCTCGGGGGCCGCCTGTTGCAGGGCCGCGAGGATCTCGGCCTCTAGTTCGCCCTTGCCCCGCCCCGTGGCTGTGGTGGGTTCGTGCACGCCCACGGACTTGGTCACCTCCTGCGCTATCTTCTACATTCAACGTAGAAATTCTACGTTCTCGTAGAAGCTACTGCCTGCCCAGAGTCTGCCATGCCTACGCGACCAAGTGCGTGCCGGGGCAGCGAACCCAGGAGGATGTGCGGTGAGCACAGCAACGTCGCAACAGGCCATCGCGGCCCGCGCCGAGGGCCTGACCAAGGCGTACGGTTCCGGCGAGACCCGGGTCGTGGCGCTGGACTCCGTCGACGTCAGCGTGGAGCGCGGGGAGTTCGTCGCGATCATGGGCCCGTCCGGCTCAGGCAAGTCCACGCTGATGCACTGCCTGGCCGGGCTCGACACCGCCACCGGCGGGCAGATCTTCATCGGAGAGACCGAGATCACCGGGCTGAAGGACAAGAAGCTCACCCAGCTGCGCCGGGACAAGATCGGCTTCATCTTCCAGGCGTTCAACCTGCTGCCCACCCTCACGGCGCTGGAGAACATCACCCTGCCGATGGACATCGCCGGCCGCAAGCCCGAGCAGGCGTGGGTGGACAAGGTGATCGACACCGTCGGCCTGGCCGGGCGACTGAAGCACCGGCCGACCGAGCTGTCCGGCGGCCAGCAGCAGCGCGTGGCGTGCGCCCGTGCGCTGGCGAGCAAGCCGGAGATCATCTTCGCCGACGAGCCGACCGGCAACCTGGACTCCCGCGCGGGTGCCGAGGTGCTCGGCTTCCTGCGCGGCTCGGTGGACGACCTCGGGCAGACCATCGTGATGGTCACCCACGACCCCGTCGCCGCCTCCTACGCCGACCGCGTCCTCTTCCTCGCCGACGGCCGGATCGTCGACGGGCTACTCGACCCGACGGCGGACTCCGTCCTCGACCGGATGCGCAGGTTCGACGGCGCCGGACGGAAGAGCTGACGCATGTTCAAGGCAAGCATCCGCAACTTCCTGGCCCACAAGGGCCGGATGGCGCTGTCCACCCTCGCCGTCCTGTTCGGCGTGGCGTTCGTGTCCGGCACCCTGGTGTTCTCCGACACCATCAACGTCGCGTTCACGAACATCTCCAGCTCGACCGCCGCCGACGTCACGGTCAAGCCGAAGCAGGCCTTCACCCCCGAGGTCGAGGACCGCGGCCTGTCCGGCGAGACCCCGACCCTGCCCGCGAGCGTCGTGGCCAAGGTCGCCGCCGTCCCGGGCATCAAGGCCGCGCACGGCCAGGTGAGCCTGCAGAACCTCACCGTCGTCGACAAGGACAACAAGCCCGTCGGCCCCACCACCGGCGCCCCGACGCTCGGCCAGAACTGGTACGACGACCCGCAGGTCCACCTGGTGCAGGGCCACGCACCGACTCACAGTGGTGAGATCGTCCTCGACCGGGCCAGCGCCCTGCACAAGGGCATCCACCTCGGCGACCCGCTGCACATCCTCACCCCGACCGGCTCCACCCCGGGCACCCTGGTCGGCGTCGTCACCTTCGAGTCCGGCAACCCCGGCGTGACCATGGCCTACGTCGACACCGCCACCGCCCAGAAGCAACTGCTCGGCAAGCCCGACCAGTTCACCGGCATCACGGTCGACACCGCCCCAGGGACCAGCCACACCACCGCCCAGACGGCGATCAAGACCGCGCTCGGCGACGGCTACTCGGTGGCCACCAAGGAACAGCAGGCCGCCACCGCCGCCCAGCAGATCAGCTCCTTCCTCAGCGTCGTGACCATGGCCCTGCTCGGCTTCGCCGGACTCGCCGTGCTGGTCGGGATCTTCCTGATCCTCAACACCTTCTCCATGCTGGTCGCCCAGCGCACCCGCGAACTCGGCCTGCTGCGCGCCCTGGGCGCCGGACGCGGCCAGGTCATGCGCTCGGTCCTCATCGAGGCCCTGCTGCTCGGCGTCATCGGCTCCACCCTCGGCCTCCGGGCCGGCATCGGCCTGGCTGCCGGCCTCAAGTCGCTGATCTCCAGCTTCGGCGTCGACCTCTCCGACACCGCCCTGGTCATCAACCCCGTCACCCCGATCGCCGCCTACGCCGTCGGCGTGATCGTCACGCTGCTCGCCGCCTACCTTCCGGCTCGCCGTGCGGCCCGGATCTCCCCGATGGCCGCGCTGCGCGAAGCGGCAACGCCGCCCGCGCCGAAGCTGGGCCGGCGCACCGCGCTCGGTACCGTGCTGCTCGTGGCGGGCCTGGGTCTGCTGTACAGCGCCGCCACCCACCACGCCACCGTCATCACGGCGGGCGCCCTGCTCGGCGGCGGCATCGTCGCCTCCCTCCTCGCCCTGGTCGTCCTCGGCCCGGCGCTCTCCCGCGTGATCGTCTACGGCCTGGGGGCGCCCTACCCGGCACTCTTCGGCGCGATCGGGCGGATGAGCCGCCTGAACGCGGTGCGCAACCCCCGCCGTACCGGGGCCACCGCAGGCGCGCTGATGATCAGCCTGTCCCTGGTCGGCGCGGTCGCCGTCCTCGCCGCCTCGCTCACCACCTCCGTCAACAAGGATGTCGACAACACCTTCGGCGCCGACTACGTCCTCTCCGGCAACGGCGCCACCCCGATCGGCCACGAGGTCACCGACCACGTCAAGGCCGTCCCCGGCATCCAGGCCGTCACCCGCCAGCGCTACGCCGTCGCCCACCTGAACGGGTTCCAGCTCGTGGTCTCGGGCGTCGACACCAACACGGTCGACCAGGCCGTCAAACCGCAGTACGTCGCGGGCTCCACCGCCGATGTCGCGGCGGGCAAGGTGATGGTCGACCAGACCACCGCCGACGCCGACCACCTGAGCATCGGCTCGCAGGTCGAACTGCACTTCCTGAACGGCAACGTGGGCACCCTCACCGTCGGCGCGATCTCCAAGCCCCCGGCGGGCGCGGGCAAGGACGGCGGCAGCTGGGAGGTCTCCCTCGACACCCTCAACCGCTTCGCCCCCGAGGCCCAGGACTTCGCCCTCTACCTCAACACCGCGCCGGGCGCCGACAAGCAGCACGTCCAGAACGCCCTGGACAGCACTCTCGCGGGCTACCCCCAGGTGACCGTGCAGAACCAGGCCGACTACAAGAAGTCGATCGCCGGCCAGGTCGACACCGTCCTCTACCTGGTCTACGCCCTGCTCGCCCTCGCGATCGTCATCGCCGTCCTCGGCGTCATCAACACCCTCGCCCTCTCGGTGATCGAGCGCACCCGCGAGATCGGCCTCCTGCGGGCCGTCGGCACCTCCCGGGGCCAGGTGGGCCGGATGATCCGCCTGGAGTCCGTACTGATCGCGGTGCACGGCGCCCTGCTCGGCCTGGGCCTGGGTCTGGCCTGGGGAATCGCCGGGCAGAAGGCTCTGACGCTGTATGGGATCACCGCGCTCGGCATCCCGTGGACCACCATTCTCGCGGTGCTCGTCGGAGCGGCCCTGGCCGGACTCGCCGCCGCCGTCCTCCCTGCGATGAAGGCGGCCCGCACCCGGGTCCTCACCGCCATCGCCTCCGCGTAGAGCCACCGGCCGACTTCACACCTCCCCTGGGGGGAGCCGACCGGCACAGCCGCCGCCCGCCGACGGGCGCGCCCCCGAGCGCCCGTCGGCGGGCGGCGGCGTTGTGCGGCTGGGCGGCGACGAAACCCAGCGCAGACCGGAGCGGTCTTCGGAATGCGCCACGGCGAGCACAGAGAATTCCCGTGAGCCCGCAGAGCATCGGGGATTCCGGGATTTACGACGGCTATTCTCTGGCTGGCCTTCGGCCAGGTCGGATTGATTTCGCTCGGCGGTGCTGGACTCCCTTTCCGGCGACTTTCTGGGCGATCCGTGGGAATCGCTGGATCCACGGCCGTAGTGGCGCTACCCTGGAGACATGAACACCACCCGGACCCTCCGTCAAGCCCCTGACCTGGGGACCAGCTGGGGACCGCACGTCATGCGCACTGCCGCACGAGGTGCACGCAGTGCGCTGGTTTGCACGCGCACGACGTGCGGGCGAACGCATTTCAGGCAGGAAAAGGAGAGCCATTCCTGACTGGGGGTCAAGGGATCGCAGATTCAAATCCTGTCGTCCCGACTGGGGTTAGTCCCATTGTCGCAGGTCAGAGGCCGTTTTCTCGTGTTCGCGAGGAAGCGGCCTTCGGTGTTCTCCGGGGCATGCCTCTCACACCCGTCTCACGGTTTCACGGTTCGACGCTGGGGCGGAGGCCGCTTGGCGTCGTGAACTGGTGACCAGCTGCGTTGTTCCTACCTTTATGTCTGCTCTGGCAGTCACAACTATGGTTTCGATGGTTGCTCGCCGTGATCGCAGGCTCAGTCTGACGGGTTCGCACTTGACTCTTTCCGGCGCTGATCAAGTGCGCGCCGACAGGTCCGCGGCTGCCCCAGTGGCGGATAAATCAGGAGGATGAGGCGGCCGCAGCTCAATTCATCACGCGGCTCGATATGCGGGCGCTCCTGGTGCGGCGTCAGGGCGGTTGCCACCGAACCTTCTTCGGCGGCAACCGCAGCAGCAGGTCGTCTCGAAGCTATCGGCTGAACGCCCAGTAATCGTGGGGTCCCGCCCCCCCGCGGGTGGCCCGCCGGTACCCCCCAACCCCGATCTGCGGTGAGACCG